>NZ_PCOB01000007.1:0-239354 GCF_002975115.1 Bacillus sp. MYb78 | reverse complement strand
TTTCAACCGAATACAAAGATTCAAGGAGGTGGTCGGCAACACTCTATCTACAAATATAAGTATCTCATATAACTAGATACTCACGGGTTTATAGGTAAATCCCTTTCCTAAAAAACCTAACTTTATCATACGAGGAGGTGATACACATGGCAATTGAAACAATCGTAATGGATTTAACTTTACGTCTTGTCTTAAACAACGGATTAGATAAGAACGGCAAAACAGTTTTCAAGAGCAAACAATTTAAACGTGTTAAAACAAATGCGAGCTTAGATCAAGTACACAACGTAGCTCATGCTCTCGCTTCCTTACAAGCATCACCACTTCACGCTGTACAACTTGTAAGTACATCAGATCTTTCTAAACTATAAAGTAAAACTCGGATCAGTGGGGATTTTATTCATCCCCGCTGATTATTAGCCCGCAATTTAACCGTCAGACCCAACCCCCGTAAATAGCAGGATAAATACAAAGGAGGGAATAACACATGCAAGTACTAGAATTGATTTTCGCGAAAGAAGATGGAAAAACAGTCGTTTTTTCTATCGATACGCCCATCACACCAATCGATGCACAAGTCGTAAATCAAGTAATGGATACAATCCTTGCCTCATCTGTATTTTCATCCATTGATGAAAATACAAGAAAAAAGGGAGCTCGCCTTGTAGAAAAAAATGTATCTGAAGTTCCAATTACTCTATAAAATGAAAAAGACGAATCTGCATCATTTTGCAGATTCGTCTTTTTTCTTCGGCATTTCAATCGGAATAAAAATCTTTGAAAAACCGACGCATACGTACTTATAATGTTCTTCACCTATATCAAACTCAGTCGTATATGTTGAGAAGAATATATAATCATTTCGCTTCGTATAATGATCAATTAATAACCCAACTTGTGGCTCAACATACTTTTTCGCTAACTTTTTACCGGCCGATGCCAAGTCGCCAAGGAGACCCTCTTCATTCTCTTTTTGAACTTCATCTAGCTTCTTACTCACATCATTACGCTTCATAAACTGCTTCGCTGCCCATTCTGTATATTCTCCTTTACTCGGATTGCTGTTTGCTAAATATACTAGGAGAATGACAACTAAAGCCATAATAATATACTTTTTCTTCATACTATATCACCGCCTACTCTTTTCTATTTTCATATATATGTACAAGCGATGCAAATTAGAAAGACTATCACCTATTGATTGTAAACGAATAGCCAAAATTTACAATATGAAATAGAATATTAACAATTAATTTACTTAATTTATATATAATTATATTCAGAATAAAAATTATAAGGGAGGATATAGAATTATGGATAATGAAAACAACATTTTTATTTCTAGTTCTACAATGATGCTTGAACCATGTAAACACCCTTATTACCGTACAAAAATTATCGACAGTAGCGGGAACCATCTTTACTCTTGTCAAACTGCTCTCCAACTTATACAGAAATCTTGTCTAACAAATATTCATTCTACTTATCAAGGGAGACGTAATGCCGTAAAAACAAAATTTAAATTTAAACAAAACGTTCCAATTCCGATCAATCATAGAGAATATATTTGTGCTTTCCCAACAGAATCTCCTGCTTCTCCAAATTGTATTTGGCTTTTCTTTAAACATGTTCATACAATAGAGTTTTTCCAAAAAGCTAAACGAGCTAAAATTCATTTTTCAAACGGAGCTACCGTAACGATACAAATTAGTTCCCATAAGCTAAGTCAGCAATTATGGAAAGCTGGATATGTATTATCCCAAATGAACATGCAAGATTCATCACCTTAATAACAAATAGAATGGAAGGTAGTATTTCCTTACCTTCCATTCTATTTGCTATTTTTATCCTCTTACACTATCTCGCATTTTCTCGAGTGCTTGCCGATACATCCATCTTACTTGATAATATGTCACTTCCATCTCTAACGCGATTTCTCCCATCGTCTTCCCTACAAAAAAACGTTCAAAAATAATATATTTCTCCTTCTCATCTAACACGCTCATAAAATCCTTCACTTTCATTTCAACGTCTTCAAAATGAAAGATATCCTCATACTCCCCTACACATACATATCTTTCTTGTACAGTAGATTCTTTCTTCAATCTCTCTAATATATAACCACGCACCGTTACGACTGCATATGCGGGAAAACTCCCTTTCTCAGCATCATACCTTTCATACGCATACCAAAGACCAATTAAACCACATTGATAATACTCTTCATGATCTTGATAAATACCTAGCTTCTTTATTTGATTCACAATCATCCCTTCATACAAAACAACTGCCTCTTTAAAAGTCGCTGGCTTCACACAGTACCCGTTTCTAAAAGGTATACCTTTCTAGTATTCCGCGGTACCTTCACAATATAAAAATAAAGAAAAGATTTCACTGTGAGTAATTTCAAATACTACCGATGGAATTTGAAATTACACTATGTAGTATTTAAAATTTTGTTGGTGGTATTTGAAATAGGGATAAAAATAAAAAAGGTGACTCTCTTGAAGAGTCACCTTTTTAAAATAATATGTTATGCACCAAAGCCGCTTACTAAACCTCTTACAACGCCGAATGCAATTGTTAGGATAAAGAAGATTACAATTAAAATCGTAGCTTGTTTCTTACTTAAACCAGCTACAATGTGTAAGCCTAGTCCTGTTAGAATGAGGCTCCAAATATTAAAAATTTCAATTGAAGAGGCAATTCCATGTGCTACTGTCCCTTGTTCAAATAAAGGAGCTAAACTTGTATAAACATCAGTGCCATTTCCATCAAAAATAAAGCCTAATCCTGCATTTAACAATCCGCCGATATAATAAACCAGATTAGCATATAAGTAAATCGATAGTATTTTCATGTACGGTGTATCATTGCTCATAAACATCATAATAATTTTATAAAAACCTGCCGCAATAAAGAGACCTATAGGTGTTCCTAATAGACCAACAAGTGCGCCTCCACCAAGGGTAAATCCTTTTACCATTGCCCCTGCTTCACCATTTAATTCTTTTGCCAATTCTGGAGTACTAATTAATGTTAAGTAAGACACTGCTGTTGCTATAATCGTTCCTAATATAACAAATAAGAAAAATACTCCCCAAACCGGACTTTTCGTCTTCATTCTCTCAAACTGCTCACCTGGAGAAGTAATCATTCCAAATAATGATGGCTTTTTTGAAACTACATCTTGCGTATTAATATTTGCTTCCATTATAACGCCTCCTTCTATTTATATAACCCGTTCTAACGGGCGGTTCACTTCCTCATGCAAGAGGCTACGAACCGCCCACTAGAACGGTAATGTGTAGTTCTACTACACTATTTAATTACTCATAACGCAATGCTTCAATTGGATCTAATTTCGCAGCTTTATTTGCTGGAATTAATCCGAAAATAATACCGAGTGTCATCGAGAACAGTACGCCTCCAACGACAACTTCCCATGAAACAAGTGGTGGCCATTTTGCGAATGTAGAAACGATATATGCTCCGCCATACCCAAGACCAATTCCGATTAAACCACCTAGAAGCGTCAACATAACTGCTTCAATTAAAAACTGTAATAAAATTTTACTACGCGTTGCTCCGAGTGCTTTACGTACACCAATTTCACGAGTACGCTCTGTTACAGATACGAGCATGATGTTCATAACACCAATACCACCAACGACTAATGAAATACCAGCGATACCACCGATGATCATCGTCATAATGTTAGTAACTTTAGAAACATTTTCTTGGAATTCTTTTAAATTAACCAGTTCATATTTACCCGGAATTTCACTTGGCTTACGACTATTTAATACATCAACAGCCTGTTTCCCTGCTGCTTCTAAATCGTCTACATTTTTAGCTTGAATTGCGATACTTTGAATTTCATCTGTTCCGTATAAAACAGGCCATAACGTAAGAGGGATTAACGCTTCTTCCATTTCAAATCCCATAAATTCATTATCAGATGTATACACACCGACAATTTGCATCGGTTGTCCTTTCATCTCAATAATTTGTCCTACTGGATTTACGCCCTTAAATAACGTCTCTTCTGTTTTTGTACTAATCATCACGACGTTATTTGCATGAGAAATATCTGATTCATTTAAAGTACGTCCCTTTACGACCTTTACTTTATTAACCGCAAAATATTCATTATCAAGACCAATAACATTCAAATTTGCTTTTTTATCATTTACATCAAGCACCTCTGAATTCTGGTTTGTCGTAATAACATGTGAAACATCTTTCACTTGTTTTACTTCCAAAATATCCTCTTCCGTTAACTTCGGCATTTCAAATCCACCTATAGCAAACTCATCATTAATATCTGGTTTAAATTGAATTGGCATAAGGTTATTACCACCAGAACCTGCGAATTTCGACTTCAGCATCGCTTCCCCGCCTTGCCCAATTGCAACGACAGTAATAATCGAACCTACCCCGATAATAATACCGAGCATCGTAAGAGCTGAACGTAGTTTATGAGCTAAAATAGAAGATAGGGCAATTTTTATACTATCTAGTAAACTCATACCGCACACCTTCTATCTTCTGTAACTTTCCCGTCTCGCAGTACAATACGGCGGGAAGAATACGCTGCTACTTCCTCTTCATGCGTAACCATAACAATCGTCGTACCTTCTGCATTAAGCTTCGTGAAAATATCCATAACTTGTTCACCAGACTTCGTATCAAGTGCACCCGTCGGTTCATCGGCCATAATGAACGTTGGATTATTTGCAATCGCTCTTGCAATCGCTACACGCTGCTTCTGTCCACCTGATAACTCATTTGGTAAATGATGCACGCGGTCCGCTAATCCAACTTTGCCTAACGCCTCCAAAGCACGCTTACGACGCTCCGCTTTCTTCACGCCACCATATACGAGCGGAAGCTCAACATTTTCCACTGCGGAAAGACGAGGCAGTAAATTAAAATGCTGGAATACAAAGCCAATATATTCATTACGAATTAAAGCAAGCTTTGACTCGTCTGCTGTTAAGATATTCACGTCATTCAGCTTATATTCGCCTTCTGTTGGACGGTCTAAGCAACCAATAATATTCATAAGCGTTGACTTACCAGAACCAGACGGTCCCATAATCGAAACGAACTCACCGCTCTGAATCGTTAAACTAATACCATGCAAAATCGGCACCGCCAATTTTCCTTGATAATACGTTTTAGCAATATTATTTAACGTAATCATTTCTCTTTCACTTCCATTCCGTCATACACATCGTCGGAAGGATTTTTAACCACCTTTTGCCCCACTGTTACGCCTTCTACAACCTCTGTCCAGTCTCCATCAGTAGAACCTTTTTTCACATTTTGTTTACGAAGCTTTCCTTTTTCCTCAACATAAACAAATGCATCATCGCCTTTTTCTACAATGCTTTTACTTGGAACAGCAATCATCGTCTTATTCTCTAAGTTTACTTGCAATGAAACGTGGTAACCTGGAGATAAACCATCTTGACTATCAAGACTTGCTTTATATGTATACTGAGACATATTTTGAGTTGCTTCACCCACGCCGCCAGCTTGCGCCATCTCTGCGCTCGTTGGGAACTCACTTACCTCTGTAATCTTACCTGTCCACTTCTTCTTGCTATTTGCTTTCGCCGTTACAGTGAATGTTTGATCCTTTTGAATTTGTGACTTCTGAAGCTCAGTTAACGTACCTTGAACTTGGAATGGGTCTTTAGAAGCTACTTGTAAAAACGATTTTCCTTGACCACCTAACGCTTGAGATGAACTTTGTGCCGCATCTTTATCTAACTTTTGAACAACACCAGCGAAATTACTATAAATCGTAAGCTCTTTCTGCTTCTTACTTAACTCTTCTTTCTGCAACTTTCCCTTTTCTTTCTCAAGATCAGTTGTCTTTTGAGCTATCTCTAATTCGTTTACTTGCTCGTCCATCGGATCTGTTACTTCTTTCCCAGCTCCGCTATCTTTCGCCTTCTTAATTTCTTTCTTTAGCGAATCAATCTTCTTTTTCCCTTGATCATAACGCATATCTGCCATCTTTTGATCAAGCTCAGCTTGCTTCATTTGAAGATTAATCTCTTCATTATCATAAGAGAATAACTTCGTGCCTTTTTCTACCTCTTGCCCTTCTTTTACCTCAATATCTTTCACTTTTCCTTTAGCCGGATCTGCATAAAAACTTTCAATATTACCAGGCTTCACCTGACCAGAAATTAACTTTGTATTATTCAGCTTACGCTCTGTCACTTTCTCAAAACTTACAGCATCAGCATTTGTTGATGCACCCTTCTTCTTACCTTGCATAACAAAAATATTAATTGCCGCTACAATAACAATTAGTGCAATAACCCCAATAATAATCCATTTCTTCTTCTTGTTTGGAGTACGAACCGTATTTGGTAACATATTCTCGCTCCCTTTTATAACTTAATAGTTTAATATAAAAATTGTATAAAACTTTCTGAAAATACATTACATATTATTACATTATTTTTACAAAGTTTTACACATCCATTTATATTGTAACAAAAATTCCAATGATTAGAAATATGACATTATATCTTTTAAGATAGATTTAAGGAAAGGAAAAAGAGCAATTTTAATTGAATGGAAGCCATTCTTTATTAACAAACTTCTTGCCAAAATGAATCATTAAAATCATTTTCCTAATTGCACCATCGCTATTTTGTCATGTATATTTGACATTTCATCTATTCAATTATAAAATGTCACATATAAATGACATTTCGGTACACGAGGTCTACAACCATCAATGGGAGGGTTATATTTGAATAACGTTAAACAATATCGAAAATCTGAAGGGCTATCGCAACTAGAGTTAGCTAAAAAAATTAACGTGGCGAGACAGACAATAAATTTAATTGAAAACAATAAATATAATCCCTCTTTAGCCTTATGTATCGAATTAGCAAAAGCACTAAAAACAGATTTAAATAGTCTATTTTGGGAGGGAGATTAAATGATGAAAATTGAATGGAAAGAAAGAGTTTATAATAGTTTTGTTGGAACACTAAGTGAGAGAGATGAATACCAAAAACAAGAAATCAATAAAGAGTTATCTGTAGCTGGAATTGGTTTGTGGTGGTTAAATATGTTGGTAATGCTTATTATGTTACTTGTTGATACTATGAATCACACAATATCTATAGGGACAATATTCATTTTTCTATCTAATATGATTTATGCTAATTACTTAGCCTTTAAATTCAAGAAAAAAGGTTTAAGTGATACTGAATGTACAACAAAAGAAGAATATTTACAACACAAGAAAAAATTAAGAAAAGCTGGCTTAAAAGCAGGTGTGCTTTGGGGCTTTCAAATGTTTGTTTTTATGAATTATATCCTTCCCTATGTAGGTTCAGAGGAAATCTCTATTTCTTTATTTAAGGTTGTAATTTTCATCTGTGGCGGCGGATTTTTCGGTCTAACTATGTACGTAATTGGTTTATTAAACCTAAAAAAATTATATTAATTAACAAAAATCATTTATATATTAAACTGCAATTTTACATACTGTTTGTTTTTTCTAATATAAAAGCTATCCAATCACACACAATTGGATAGCTTTTTCAAACAAAATATTACGCTACTTTAGGATCTTTTCTCTCATGTCCACGTTGAACAATAAATAAGAAGATTGTTGATAAAACCGCACCTGTTAGTAGTAAGATGAAACAACCATCCCAGCCAGAACGATCAACAATAACACCAATTGCTGCGTTAGCTACAAGACTTCCGCCTACATAACCGAATAGACCACACATACCAACTGTCGTACCTACTGCAAATTTCGGTACTAATTCCATCGCACTTAAACCGATTAAGAACTGTGGTACATAAATTAAACAACCGATAATAGAAACTGCAATACTTACAACAAGTACGCTAGTTGCTTGCCAATATATAAACGTACCAATAACAACTCCAACCATACTAATAATACATAATGGCATACGTTTTCCTTTAAATAATTTATCACTTAAAAAACCAACGATTAATGAACTTGGAATTGCCATACCTTCAAAGATCGCATATGCCGCATGCGCTTCTGCTTTTGAAAATCCTTTAACTGTCGTTAAATAAAGTGGAACCCAGTTAATAACACCGAAACGAATTAAATAAACAAAAGCATTCGCAATACATAAGAACCATACAAATTTATTTTTCACTACATACTTCATTAAAATTTCTTTTGGTGACATCTTGTTAGCATTATCTGCTTTTTCAAGATTTTCATAGTCATTACGATACTCATCAATTGGAGGAAGACCTTCAGATTCTGGTGTATCCTTCGCATTGATCCAAACAAGAACTGAAATTACCATTGCGATAATCGCAGGGAAAATAAACACGCCGCCTTGCCAATGGTTTTCACCAAAAATACCTACACCAATTCCGACAAGTGGTGGCACAAGCATTCCACCAACGTTATGTGAAATATTCCAAAGACCTGTTTTCGTACCGCGTTCTTTCTTCGAGAACCATTTCGTCATAACAATACTACAAGGTGGTGCTCCCATACCTTGTACAATACCGTTAACAACAAGTAATGTAACAATCATTCCAAATGATGATGCAAAGCCGAAACAAATATTTACAAGCCCTGATAAGAATAAACCTACTGCGATAAAGCGCTGGGCGAAAGCTTTATCTGATAAATTACCCATAAAGAACTTACTAAATCCATAAACAATTGCCATTACTGAACCTAGTAGACCAATTTCAGCTGTACTAAAACCATATTCTTGTACTAAATACGTACTTGATAACGTAAAGTTACTACGAACTAAATAATAAGCAGCATATCCAACTGAAATCCCGATTAACACACGAATACGTAGTAATCGATATACACGGTCGATCATATCCGCTGGCAATCTTTCAATTGCAGGTGCTGGCTTGAGCCATTTAAACATATATTTTCGTCTCCTTTTCTCACTTCAGAGAGAGGCGCTGTCTATTCCATATCTCGATTATTCCGCTATTTGATATATTTTGGTTCGTCCTTCTAACCGGCTGTCCTTCTATTTCTTTCTCATTCTTCGCAAACATCGTTGGCACGCCAAACGACACTTTTTCTAAAATGTGACCCGATTCTTCTGATAAACAATAATCAATAAATAAATCCGCAATAATACCACTCGGTGCACGTTTTAGTTTAGAAATCGCATTAACGGATAACCCAGTTTGCTCAGGTTCGTTACTTAAAATCGGAAAGCCTTGTTTTTGAAGCATTCTCTGATCTCCCATAAAGTTGATGCCTATCATATATTCACCACTCGCAACAAGTTCTGCTGGGATGTAACCATTCACTGTTACTTCTCCAACTTGTTCTGCCAGATTCTTCACATATTCCTTCGCCTCCTCTTCACCTAACGTATCAATAAGTGATTGAAAAAACGTATATGCTGTACCTGAAACATTTGGATCGGGCATGACAATCTTTCCCTTATATACTGGATTCAATAAATCTTTCCATCTTAACGGATACGAGAGACCAAGCGGCGCTATTTCCTCGTTCCACCGCTCTTTATTAATCGCAATTGCCAGCTTCTCCACTTCATAACCGTACCAATAACCATCTTTATCTTTAACAGTTTTTGAAATACGATTTGCATGTTGGCTTATCACAGGAATAGAAAGATTTTTTTGCTTCATCATTTGATGCGCATCTACTGTACCGCCAATAATAATATCCGCCTTCGGATTTCCAGCTTCTTCTTCCACTCTACGAAGAAGTTCTTCTGTTGAAAGACGAATAAATTCATACGTACATCCGCGCGGCTTACAAAATGATGAAAGTAACGCTTCACCAACTTCCTCACGAGCCGCTACATACGCAACAATATGACGATCATCCAAAATAGGGAGACCATTTTTACTATATTTAATAGAGGTTGTATCTCGAGAGCAACTAGACATCGCTCCTCCAATTACTAGCAAAAAGAAGAAAAAGGCTATCTTTCTCATGACGCATTCTCCTTTACGAATAACTCTGCTAGAGAGCCTTTCATATACATGACATTTCCGTTATTATCACCGAGATATTGCACAACAAAGTACGATGGATACACAGAAATCGTAAGAATATCTTCACGATCATTCTTTACACGCTTACCTGTTTTATAAGCTGTAATATAAGCAATCGGTTCATTCTGCGATTGTAATAACTTCTGAATTTCTCCGTAATCTGTAATTTGCTTTGCGTATCGAATAGAATCAAGTATGTGCGTAAGATTGATAGTACGTACCACATCGCCTTGACGTACTACGACGTCCTTTGCTGAAGCAAAGAAATCACTAATACGCTCTGGCGTGTAATACAGGCTTAATAAATACGTTTGAAGTGCTGAAATCATCGGATCCATGCCATTCTTTCCGTATACATTTTCCCCATACTGGAACAAGTCACCTACTGCAAAAGTACGCTTATGTCCATTCAAGTACGTTACTTCTCCAGTAAATACTTGTTCTTGGCTCTTAACGTCCCCAGGCTCTATTCGAATTCGGTCAAAGAATGAAACAATCGTATGCAAACGAACTTCATCCGTTACAACGATTTCTCCCCACTTTTCATGTCTTACTTTCACTTCAATTGGAAGAGATTCATTCACCCTTTGTAAAACGGCTTGTTTATCATTTACAATGTTAATTCGATTATAGATTTGCTTCTCCATAACATAAAACAAAACAAGAGAAACAATCATACAAATGACAAACATAAGAATTTGAAATGATAGCCTTTTCATTTCTGCCTACCTCCAAGATAAAAAAACGTTGTTTCGAAAATACCGCATAATTGTTTCATAAATGTATCATTTAACCGCTTTCAAGTTTTTTATGTCTTCCATCCTTCTCGGAAGCAAAAATGTAATGAATATTGTAGTACCTATTTCTTCACTACTCTCAATCCGCATGCTTCCGCCCTGCTTATTCATAATCTCCTGACAAATATACAAACCATAACCATTCCCGTAACTAGAAGGAAGTGCTTTTCCTTTCGGAGACTCATTCCACTCTGCAAGCACCATTTCATCTATACCGATCCCATCATCATGAACAAAAACCTTTGCCTCATACTCATTCACAATTACATTCATACGAATGTGCGAAGCATCACTATACTTAATTGCATTATCAAGCACATTTAAGAAAATCTGCTTCGTCTTATCAAAATCCGCAACAACATGTACATCCGTTAACTCATTTATCACTTCAATTTCAAACTGATTTAGACGAGGTTTCACAATTGAAACTGCTTCTTCTGCCAATTCCTTTATATTCACAACTGTAGGAGACACTTCAAACGTACTCGTCCCATATTTCGAGGACTTAAGCAGTTCCTCTACAAGTGATAATAAACGCTCACTTTCCACAGCCACATAACGAAGACTTTCCTGCACATCTTCTTTCGAATGTAACTTTGGAATTAAATCAACATAACCGATAATTGCTGTTAGCGGTGTTTTTAGCTCATGCGTAATGCGGTCTAGGAAATCTTTCTGCTTCTCTTTCTCCTCCTGCAATTGCTTAATATGCAGCTCAATTCCATCGGCCATCGCATTAAAAGATGCTGAAAGCTGAGCGATTTCCACGTACTCATTTAACTCAATCTTACTCTTATAATCACCATTCGCGAGCCTCTGTGCCATTTGTCTCAACTGATCAATTGGTTTATGAAGAGACTTCGCTAAACGAATCGCAAAGAAAATACCGGTAGCTACTAAACAAAGAGACGTCATTAAGAACGTCCAGCTCACATTTGTTAAAACTTCCTTCTCACCCGTTAACTCATTTATAAAACGAATACTTCCAATGACATCGTTTCCATAATAAACCGGGCTTGAAAACAAAAGAATGGGAGCGGGATCCGCCTCCTCGAAAACATAAGACTTCTTCCCCTTCAAGGAACTCTCAATGTCGATGTTACGGTGAAGCAATGCTCCTTTTTGTGTATCTGCAACAACATCGCCATTCTTCCCAATCATCTGCACACGGACATCCATACGCTTCGCTAAATACGACGCAATTAAAAGTGAATTAGGACCAAGCGTATCCACTTCTGCTTCCTTCTCTAAATAATTCATCGTATAAATTTGTGCTTCTACACTTAACTTTTCTAAAGAATCTGCTGCGTTATGATACATATTCTTTTCTAACGTAATATAAACAACTGCATATAAAAGAACAAAAATCGGAATTAACAGCCCAACTATTCCAAACACCATATTTCGCTTTAAAGACATACCATCACCACTTAACAATCCAGTTTATAGCCAACGCCATAAATTGTCTTAATATATTCTCCGCTCGTCCCAAGCTTCTTTCGAAGTCTCTGCACCATAATATCAACTGCTCTCGTATTTCCGATATACTCAAACCCCCATACTTTCTCAAGCAACTCATCCCTCATAAACACACGCTGCGGATTTGAAACAAACAACTGACATAAATTAAACTCTCGGTACGTTAACTGAATCTCTTGTCCACTCACATGTACCTTTCTTTCCTTAGGACAAATCACTATCTCTCCAGCCTCAATTACTTCATGACTTACAGCGTTCTCCGTCTTCTTTACACGCCGCGCCATATTCTTAACCCGAAGAATAAGCTCCGCATAATTAAACGGCTTCGTCACATAATCATCAGCACCAAGTTGCAAGCCAAGCAACTTATCATTCATCTGACTTTTTGCCGTTAACATAAGCACCGGAATATCCCTATCCCTCTCACGGAACAAACGAAGCAACTCATACCCATCCGTATCCGGAAGCATAACATCCAAAATCAATACATCTGGCCCTTCATTCCATCGCTCTAAAGCTTCTCTCCCATCAGCCGCTGCCAATACTTCATAACCTTCCATCTCCAACTGCATCCGAATCAAATTACGAATACTCGATTCATCATCAACCACAAGTATTTTCATTATTTTCCTCCTTCCATCATGTATTATAGTACAGTTTAGTATAGCAAAAATCGTACAAAAAAAGAGAGGATATTGTCGAACATATTTTGTCGACGATACCCTCTCCTGTTATATTTTCTCTTACACACTCGCAACAATAACTTCAGCACGCCCTACAATCTTATATTCTCCAAAGTTACTTGGTAATATGAAATGATCCCCTTCTTCAAATCGATACGTTTCATTACCCTGTATTAACTCTCCTTCTCCATCTATTACACTTAAGAGAAGAAATGGACTTTTTTGCGTTAAATTAACCACTCCGTCTAACTTCCATTTATTCACGGAAAAATAAGAGCACTCAATAAAATTGGTTACACGTAAATCTTCTATTTCTTCATATTGAACAGCTTGTTGACTCGAAACAAATGGTGTTTCTATTACTTCCATACTTTTATCAAGATGAAGTTCACGCAATTTCCCCTCTGAATCTCTTCTATTATAATCATATAATCGATAAGTAGTATCAGAGTTTTGTTGTGTTTCTAATATTAAAATACCTTCACCAATTGCATGAACCGTTCCGCTTGGAACAAAGAAGAAATCACCTGGCTTTACTCTCACACGTTGTAATAGCTTGTCCCATTCTTCTTGTTCGACCATATTTACTAGTTCATCTTTTGTCTTTGCATGATGCCCATAAATAATCTCAGCACCTTCTTTACAATCAATGATATACCAGCATTCAGTCTTTCCTAGCTCACCATTTTCATTTATACGTGCATACTCATCATTTGGATGCACTTGAACAGATAAGTCACGATTTGCATCTAAAATTTTTGTAAGAAGAGGGAATCGATCTCCCTCAATATCCCCAAATAATTCTCGATGATTATTCCACAATTGTTCTAAAGACAGCCCTTTATACTTTCCACCTTTAACTACGCTTTGTCCATTTTGATGCGCAGCAAACGCCCAACATTCTCCCGTTTGTTCTGATGGTATTTCATATCCGAAAGAAGTTAATTTCGTACCACCCCAAATTCTTTCTTTAAAAATGGGTGCAAAAAATAATGGTTCTGTCATGATTAAAATCCTCCATTTTATACGATGTCGTCTAATAATTTATATGCTTCCTCTTTCGTTTGGACAGATATTAACCGCTCTCTATAACTATCATCCATAAGCTTTCGTGAAAGCATTTGAAGAATCTTCAAGTGCTCATTTCCTTCACTCTCTTTCGGAACTGCAATCATAAATACTAATTTTGCATCCGTTCCGTCTAAACTTTTCCAATCTACCCCCGATTGTTTAATTCCAAATACAACACTCGGTTTTTTTACTGCATCCGACTTTCCATGAGGAATTGCAATATTCATTCCAATCCCTGTACTACTCTCTGCTTCTCGACTCATAATAGCTTGCTTAAACTCTGAATCAGAATGTAAAACACCTACAGCATTTAATTTCTCAATCATTTCATCAATAATATCGTCACGTGTCTCTCCTGCTAAATTAATATCAATTAGCTCCAGACTCGTTATATCTGTTAATTTCTGAATTTCAACCTTTTCAGCTTGCTTTTCTATTACTTGCTCTTGAACTTCTGCTACTTCCTTTGTTGCTGACACTTCTTTCATTTCTTTTAATTCCTGTGTTTCTTCAGCTTTTGAAATATCTTTCTTTAATACATTCACAATAACCGCTGTAACAAGAGAACCTGCAATAATAGCAATAAAGAACATAAACACGTTATCTACAGCTCCTAGTACCGCAACAATTGGTCCACCATGTGCTACTCTATCCCCTACGTTACCAATCATTGCAATAACAGCACCTGTCATCGAACCAGCCATAATACTTGGAATAACACGTAATGGATCCTGCGCTGCAAAAGGAATAGCTCCTTCTGTAATACCGAATAAGCCCATCGTAAATGAGGCTTTCCCCATTTCCTTTTCCGACTCTTGGAACTTTCTCTTTCCTATAAATGTAGCAAGTCCCATCCCAATTGGTGGAATACAAATTGCTGCTGCAATGGGTCCCATAATTTCATAATTTCCTTCTCCAATCATTGCGGAGCCAAATAAGAATGCCACCTTATTTACTGGACCACCCATATCAAATGAAATCATTGCACCTAAAATTAAGGCTAAAAGAATCGAACTTGAACCTTGCATACCAGATAACCAAGCTGTTAACGATTCAAATACTTGCGCTACAGGAGCACCAATAATAAACACAAACGCTAAACCTACAATAAGTGATGTAAATACTGGAATAATAATAATTGGCATAATTGGTTGAATTGCTTTCGGCACTTTTAACTTTTTAATTCCCAGAGCTACATAACCAGCTAAGAAACCTGCGATAATTCCACCTAGGAAACCAGCCCCACTCTCACTACCATAAAAACTTCCCGTTGCTGCGATATATCCGCCAATCATACCAGGAACTAGTCCAGGTTTATCAGCTATACTGTACGCAATATAACCAGCTAAAATTGGCACCATGAATGCAAATGAAGCTCCACCTATTTGCTCAATTGTTTTCCAAAAAGATCCTTCTGGTATTACTAAACCGCCAGGAGTTTTTTCGCCGCCAAGTGTCAATGCAATTGCGATTAATAATCCCCCAACAACAATGAAAGGAACCATGAATGATACACCATTCATTAAATGACGGTATATAGGGTTTTGTTTTTTTCCTTGCGAATCATTTCCTGTTTTTTGCACATCCGAATGATACACAGGAACATTACCATCTACTACTTTTTGAATAAGTTCCTCTGGTTTACGAATACCATCTTTAACTCCTACAACTAATAACTTTTTACCTATGAATCTATCTTTATTTACTACTCGATCCGCAGCTATAATGATGCCATCTGCTTCACGAATCTCTTGCTCAGTAAGTTCATTTTCAACACCTATACCACCTTGTGTTTCAACTTTCATTTGAATCCCTAATTTATCTGCTGCTTTTTGCAAGTTTTCTGCAGCCATATACGTATGGGCAATCCCATTTGGACACGATGTAATCGCTAATACTTTCATTTTAATCCTCCTCACCCTTATGTAAGCGCCCACAAATACTATATATCAATATTCGATTCATAAAAGTTTTCTTTTTTACCGTAACCTCCGGAAAAAACATTATTTTACCGGAGCAAACAAAAAAGTAAGGCTTCTCGCCTTACCTATTCATATCTTAAATAAGATAAAAACTTCATTATATTCTTTTCCTTTATAAGCTTCTGAACAAAAACAGGTTGTTCACTTATAAAAGACAATTCATGAAATAACTGTTTCGTAACTTCCTTCCCATCACTCTTAACTGCTAACATAAATACAAGCGATACTTTCTCTATTCCCCAGTCTAGCGGCTCCTTCAGCGTAGCCACTGCAATTGCGGATTGTTTAATTAACTTAGGACTTCCGTGCGGAATGGCGACTCCTGCACCAATTGTCGTTGCTGACATTCTATCTCTAGCAATCGCACTTTCAACATACTCTTTCTCTACATATCCCTTTTCATAAAGAGATCTCGCTAATCTTTCAATTAATTCGTAACGATGCTCTACTTCCTGTTGTAAAAAAACTAAAAAAGGAGTTGTATAATTCAATAAAACAAAGTCCTTATTTTCGTTAGATGGTAGTTCATCTAATTTCTTCATAAAATTCTCTAACTTACTTTCTTCACTCCGCTCTAATAAAGGAGATACAACACAATGAGGAATCTTTAACTGTGGAAGATCTATCGTAGAAATAATAAGCTCTACCTTTTTATTTTTCATTAAGTATCCTTCTAAATCGGACTTTGCGATACAATCCATCACATGGACATGCCGGAATTTCCTTTCAATTTTTGTCCGTAATAATTGCGACATCCCTATCCCCATATGACAAACAATAATTACATTTTTTGATACCTTTTTATCGTTCAAGCGCTCCATTGCCGCCTGAAAATGCAAAGTAAGATAGGCTGCCTCTTCCTCAGGGATTTGTAAACTTAATGATTGATTCATATCATCCAGCTCATGAATTAACATATCAAACATATACGGATACATGCGCTTAATTTCATGAAGCATCGGATTCGAGACAGAAAGATTATATTGCAAACGATTTAATGTCGTATACAAGTGCATCTGTAGTCCCTCTACTAAAAATGTATCCTTATCGAAATCGATTTCATTCAACTTAGACATACGATCTATTAAATGCGATACAACTTGTAAAAGCACAGGACTACTCATATTTAACTTATTTCTTTCCCATTCATCTTGATAGCGGATTTTTCCACCTAAAATATGAATGGCTAAATACGCTATCTCTTCTTCAGTAAAATGAACAGTAAATACAAACTCTAACCTTGTTAAAAAATCTAATGTCCACCCATACTCTTTCGTCTCTCGCACAATGTTCAAATCATCTGTAGACATTGAAATTGGTTGCTTTAGCTTCATCCTCCGCACCATAATTAACGTATGTAATAAAAGATTTTCTAACGTATCATCTGTAAAAAATATAGCGTATCTTTTTTGTAACGCTTTCAATTCAGTCATTACAAATTCAATTTCATGATACAAAAACTGCTTTTTAATAAATTGATTCATTAACTCCTGATTATGAATTAAATCTGATAGTTTAGCTAATGCTTTTCTCTTATTTCTCTCATCGCCTTCTACCGTTAAGCCTACCCTCTGCTTTAAAATTAACTCTAATCCCAGTTCCTCAAGCCACTTTTCAATTCTATCTAAATCTTTCTTAACTGCAGCTCTATTAACAAAATAATGCTCGGCAAGCTCCTGCACCGTAACTGGCTTAACATTCATCAACAAACTATACGCTATTTGCAACACTCTCTCCTCGTCTGATGCATAGCTTACATTCTGTTTTACAGCATACAATTTATTAAACAAACTCGCTCTATCATAATCCTTAATTTCTAAACAGACACCTAAACCTGGTTTCCGAATAAGAAGTGCATCTGAATACTTCTCTAAGTATTCCTCAATCACCTTAAAATCATTACGAATCGTCTTCTCCGAACAACCTATCCTATCAGCAAGCTCCTGCACTAACAAATACTCATTAGACTCAGATAATAAAACTTGTAAAATTTCCTGTTGTCTTTTATTCATCTGCTTCACCTGTTTCTTCTATCCTTTGTACCCCATATGTTACTAACATAGTGCATTTATCATAACACATTGGTGTGTTGGTGAATTACGGGATTTTATTGTTTGGAATTTGTTCATTTTTACATAAACAAAAAACCTCAAAAAGTAGTTGAAACTACTTTTTGAGGTTTAAAAAATTATTACTTTTCATACCCATTAGGTTTCTTCTGATGCCAATTCCAAGCATGCTCAATGATTGTCTTCACATTTACATACTGAGGATCCCATCCTAACTTCTCTTTCGCTTTCTGAGAAGAAGCAACTAAACGTGCTGGATCTCCCGCACGGCGCGGTGCTACCTCTGCAGGAATTTCATGATTTGTAACTTCACGAACTGCATCAACGATTTCTTTTACACTGAAACCATTACCATTCCCTAAGTTATAGAAATCACTTTCTCCGCCGTTCTGTAGGTCTTTAAGCCCTAAGAAGTGGGCTGCCACTAAATCTTTAACATGAATATAATCACGGATACAAGTACCATCTGGTGTATTATAATCGTCACCAAACATCATAATCTTCTCACGTTGACCTAACGCCACTTGTAATACAAGAGGAATTAAATGTGTCTCTGGGCGATGATCTTCCCCAATAATACCATTTGGAGTTGCACCAGCCACGTTAAAGTATCTGAAAATCTTATAACGTAAATTAGAAGCTTGGCTATACCAATGAAGCATCTTTTCGATTGCTAACTTCGTTTCTCCATACGTATTCGTTGGATTTGTCATCGTTTCCTCAGTAATAAGATCCACATCTACCTCACCATACGTTGCCGCAGTAGAAGAGAAAATAAACTTATCTACCTTAAACTCATCCATTACCTCTAATAAGCAAAGTGCACCATACACATTATTATTATAATATTGAAGAGGCTTCTCCATACTGACTCCAACTAAAGAATCCGCTGCGAAATGCATAATCGCCTCAATATTTTCTTGTTTAAAAACATCTCTTAAAAATGCTTTATCACGAAGGTCGCCATTATAAAACTTCGCACCTTCCGTAATTGCATCCTCATGACCAGTTTGTAAGTTATCTACCACTACTACCGATAAACCTTCGTCTACTAATTTTTTTACAGCGTGAGAGCCGATATAGCCTGCTCCGCCGCAGATTAAGATTGAATTCATTGTTTTCCTCCTACATATATACTAGCATTTCTTAATTAATCCACTAATATAAAAGGTATACGAGCGCTCGTATACCTTTTATATCTTCTTCATTACTTAGCCACAAAATAATCCGTTACATATTGCGCCCAAATTTCATGACCCTTAGCAGTTGGGAAACCAAATTCTTCTTTTAAATATGGTAGGATAGCCTTTGTTGTTGCATCCGGCCATGCCCCCCAATGATCAACATATGTATAATTATTTTGCGTCGCAAATTGTTTTAATGCTTCAATCGCTTTCGGATAATTCTTCGCACCATACACTGGATTTGATGGTTGAATCATAATCGTAGCACCCTTTGCACTAGTAGAAAGTGCTTGAACGAACTTCTGTGTATTTACTACAGAGTTTCCATTACCAGTTTTACCATTATCAGTAATAAATGGCGGTTCAAATAAAATCACATCTGGATTCTCTTTCGCAATCTCTTTATCACGTTTATTCGTAATTAATTCTTCTGTGCTTTCGCCCTTATATTCCTTTACCTTTACATTCCATAAACCTTTACCGTAAGCAGTTTCTAAATTAGCCGTTAACTTGGCTGCCCAAGCACCTTTTTCAGATGAAGAAGCTTCATCACCAACAATAACAAGATTTACAGCTTTTTTATCCTCAGAAGCTTTCTTCAACTTCTCTTTCACTTCATCTGGTAAATTCTTCGCGTATGCTTCATTAAAAGATGGCTTCGCATCTTGTTTTTTCTCTTCTTTCTTCGCTCCGCTATCTTTCACTTCAGCCTTTGTTTTCGTCACTTCACTCTTCTGTCCCGTTGCATTTGCAACTTTCTTATTCCAGTACAATTTACCGCTCACAATCGAAGCAACAAACAATACAAAAACAACAAGAACAAGTACTGCTTTCTTATTCATCGATTCACCTCATCTATTAATCTCACAATATATAATACTAATATAAATCTATGCAAAAATAAACCCAACTCCTTCCAAAGGAGTTGGGTTATTACATAATTACTTAGTCAATTCAAGGTGCGCTCTTAACTTATTCGTTAAATCTTGTTTCGCTGCATCTGGAACATAATAGTACCAAATACCATCAGCGGCTTTATGGCCGTCACCTGGGATTTGGATTTCTTCACTGTTCTGCATACAGTCTTTATAGTTCTTTTGAATATCAAACATTTGCTCTTGCGTTAAACTTGTTTTAACGTTTTTCTCAATTGCTTTTAACACGTCACCATAGTTTGCTAGAGAAGATACATTTGCACCTTTTTTAATTACAGCTTGAATAACTTGACGTTGACGCATCTGACGACCAAAGTCACCGCGTGGATCTTGATATCTCATTCTAGAATATAGTAATGCTTTATCTCCCTTTAAATGTAATTCACCTTTTGCATAATGAACGCCATCAATTGTAAAGTCCATATCATTATTAATATCTACTCCACCAACAGCATCCACAATATCTTTAAAACCAGCCATATTCACTTCAATATAATGGTCAACTGGTACATTAAGAAAATTCTCAACTGTTTTCACAGCCATATCAATACCACCAAATGCATAAGCATGGTTAATCTTATCTTTTTTACCTTTCCCAACAATTTCTGTATAAGAATCACGTGGTATACTTGTAATTTTCATAGACTTTGTCTTTGGATTTAAAGTAAACAACATTAGAGAATCTGATCGTCCTACCTCATCTTTTCGTTGATCACTTCCCATTAACAAAATTGAGATTGGTTTTTTATCTGCTACATCTACTTTTTCCGATCGTTTATCTGACTTTTCACGATCTAACGGTTTATGCACAGCATCTAACGTGTTAGATACATTAGAATAAACATGGTAAGCATACGCTCCACCACCAATAATCAGCACTCCTATTATACCGAGAATCCAAAATAAAATTTTCTTTTTCATTTCTATACCCTCTTTGCTTATAATTACAAATAAAATACTAAGACCTCTTCATTATATTATAGTAATAATACTAAATATTAAAGTTAAATTCCAAAATTAATTTGACCTATCCTATGGATGAGAGATAATTAAAGTCACATTTCCTTTTATAACAAAACTTTCAATTCCAGCAGGAAGAATAAAGTGATCTCCTTTTTTTATACTAAATTCACCACTTACGGTTCTTAATGTCGCTTCACCTTCAATTACACTGGCTAATTGAAATGGTTGATTTTGCTGAAAAGATGCTTCTATTTGAATCTCCCATTTATAAACTGAAAAGTACTTTTCCCTTACATACTTAGTAATAATGGCACCATTCTTTTTTTCAATTTCAGGATAAACCTTATAATCCTCATGGGGAATTGTTGATACAGCAACTGATTTTTCAACATGTAGTTCTCGCTTATTCCCATCACTATCAATACGATCATAATCATACACACGATATGTCGTATCTGAACTTTGTTGTGTCTCTAATACTAATGTTCCTTCACATAACGCATGGATAGTTCCACTTGGTACGTAGAAAAAATCCCCTGGCTTAATTAATCTACGGCATAATAAACGACCCCAGTCACTGTTTTCAACCATATATTTAAATTCATCATTATTTTTAGCAGTATGACCATAAACAATTTCAGCATTTTCTTCACAATCAATAATATACCAGCATTCCGTTTTTCCTAACTCACCATTTTCATGAATATTTGCAAATTCATCATTTGGATGTACTTGTACAGACAAATCCTTCTTTGCATCTAAAATTTTAGTTAGTAACGGAAATCGTTCAGCTTGATGGTCTCCAAATAATGTTCTATGTTCATCCCACAGTTGCTTTAATGTTAAGCCTTTATATTTACCACCCATTACAATACTTGGACCATTTAAATGAGCAGAAATCCCCCAACACTCACCGACCGTTTGGGAAGGTAAATCATAATTAAATTCTTTTAAAGATTCTCCCCCCCAAATCCTTTCCTGCAACACGGGTTGAAAAAATAACGGTTCTTTATACAAAATAACTCCACCTCTAGCTACTCTCACTACTAATTTTTAACCTTTCAAATAACAAACTTCCTCTATTTCTTTCCATTGCATATAAATCCGAACAATATCTTCCTCAACTAATTCGCTACCTGATTGTACTTCAATAAACTCTAAATCTGTAACAGCCTTAATTGCATGCCTCTGTCTCGGCTGAATTTCTAACACATCCCCAGGCCGAACAACTCGTATTTCATTATCTAATACAAAAATACCTTCACCTTTTACAATTGTCCAAACTTCACTTCTATTATGATGATATTGATAGCTTAAATTTTTACTGGCTGTAATACCAATGCGCTTTGTTAATACTTCGTTTCCATCATCATATTTAGTATGATCTAGTACACGGTACCAACCCCAGCGACGCTCTTCATACATTGGCCTTTGATCCCAATCCCCCACTAATTCTTTCACTCGAGGACTTGCATCTTTTTCTGAAACTAAAATACCATCTGGACTAGCAGCTACAATTATATTAGAAAGACCTAGTACAGAAACTGGGATATCTAGCTCATTAATAATATGGTTTTGCTCACATTCAATCCCCATATTCCCCTTACCAAGGATGTTCATCCCCATTTCTTCTGTAAGGGTATTCCAAGTTCCAAGATCTTTCCATGAACCGTTATAAGGAAGTGCAATAATATTTTCTGTTTTCTCTACTACCTCATAGTCAAAACTTATCTTTGGTAAACTTGCATATCGTTGAACTAAAACATCATATTGAACAGGAAGTCCTTTTTGATCTAATAGGGAGATAATTTTATCTAATTTAAATGCAAATACACCGCTGTTCCAAAGCGCATTTTGTTTTAGTAACTCTTCCGCCTCGGTAGCGGCTGGCTTTTCTTTAAAATGACTTACCTGAATGAGTTCCTGTGTGCTCTCCTCTATATCAGGAACAATATAACCATATTTTTCAGATGGATATGTAGGGGTAACCCCCATTAAACCTAGATCTGCATTTGAAGAGTTTAGTGCCTTTTCTAAATCCAATAACCTTTCAAAGAAACTATTTTCTACGTATGGATCTACAGGTAATACCCCTACAACCTCATCCAAATCAACGTGCTCTTTAGAATATAGATATGAAGCAGCAAGAGCGATTGCCGGGAATGTATCACGACGTTCTGGCTCGATGATAATAGGTACATCATTTCCTAGTTGACTATTAATCATATCTACTTGAGATTTACTTGTAGCAATAACTGCATCATTTTCAATACCTAAGCTTGTTAATTGGCCCCATACCCTTTGAACCATAGATTGCATTTCATCATTCTCATTTTTAAGTACTTTTAAAAATTGCTTAGAACGCGAATCATTTGATAATGGCCATAGACGTTTTCCTGAACCACCAGATAATAATATTAATTTCATTTTTCCACTCCCTTACCAAAAATAAAAAAGGTGAAGATATTATCTCCTCACCCTAGAAATTTTTCATTATATTTTTCCTCTACAATACTTCTAATCTCTTCTCTAAATCTCTCCGGAGAAAATCTTATAGCATTCTCCCTACAATTAGTTGGAGTAAACTTATCATAACTTTTTTCAAATTCATTAATTTTCTCAACAATACTTCCAACAGTTTGCTCTTTAAAGAATAGACCAGTCGGTTTCTCATGATTTAAATCTAAAACAGTTTCTGTAGCACCACCCTTACCATATGTAATAACAGGTGTACCACAAGCCTGTGCTTCCACTGGTGTAATCCCAAAATCTTCTTCTGCAGCAAATACAAAGCCTTTTGCACGTTGCATATGATCCTTAAGTACCTCAAATGATTGATAACCTAAAATTTGAATATTACCTTTAGCCTTAGCTTTCACTTTTTCAAAATCTGGTCCGTCTCCAATAACAACCAACTTTTTATCTGGCATATTTGCAAAGGCTTCTACAATTAAATCAATTTTTTTATATGGAACCATACGTGATGCCGTTAAATAAAAATCTTCTTTTTGTTCATGTAATGTAAATGCAGAAATATCAACAGGCGGATATATTACCTCTGATTCCCTTCTATATACCTTCCATATTCTACGCCCAATAAAATTTGAATTACCAATGAAATAATCAACGCCATTGGCAGTACGGTAATCCCAATTTCTAACCTTATGTAAAATGGATTTTGTTATTAATCCTTTAATTCCTTTGTCTAATTTAGACTCTCTTAAATATTGATGTTGCAAATCCCAAGCATAACGAATAGGAGAATGTACATATGAAATATGTATCTGATCTGGACCAGTTAAGACTCCTTTTGCTACAGCATGTGAGCTAGAAAGGATTACATCATATTGAGATAAATCCAATTGTTCAATTGCTAAAGGCATTAATGGTAAATAATTTCTATATTTTTTCTTTGAGAAAGGTAATTTTTGAATAAAGGTAGTTTTTACTTCTTTATTTTTTATAAATCCTCTATTCTCCCCTAGATGATCCACAACGCTAAATAAATCCGCTTCTGGAAAAACATCTAACATTTGCTCTACAACTTTTTCAGCACCCGCATATGTCACAAACCAATCATGTACAATTGCTATTTTCATTTAGAAACACCACTAATCTTAGAATATATTTGTTTTGTACCTTTTACCATTTGCTGCACACTATATTTACTAACAATCTTTTCTCTCGCTTTAGTCGACATATCAATCCATTTTTCATCTTTTAATTGAACCATTAAGTCAACTATTTTATCCGTATCATCTAATTCGTATAAATAACCATCTTTACCATGTTCCACAATATCTCGGTTTCCAACTACATTAGACAATACTGCAGGTAACCCCACTGACATTGCCTCTAATACCGCTAAAGGCATACCTTCCCACTTTGCAGATGATAAATACATGTTATACTTCTGCATTTCCTTTATTACATTTTGCGTAGGACCGAAAAATATAATATTCCTCTCCAGTTTCCTCATTTTTACATAATCTTGTAATTCTTTCATTTGAGGTCCTTGACCTATAAAAGTTAAGGTAGAATCTTCATACCCATGCCTTTTAATGAGAGTTTCCATTATCTCTATAGATTTTTTTGAGTTTTTTTGATTATCAAACCTCGTTACTGAAACGATGTTAAAAGTTTGATTATTATTAACTACATGATCCCTTGGAATTTCCACACCATTTACAATAACATTGAGTTTATTATTTTGAACTAATTTCACATTATTTACTTTATCCCGTTCTCCATCTGACACACAAATGAAAGAATCTGTGAAATAAGATAAAAATCTCTCTATAAAAATATAAATCTTATTTATAAAATTCTTATAATCTAAGTGTATACCATGAAAAGTATGTACAATATTTACATTTTTTGGAGCAAAAACTTTTAATAATCGACTGTAAATACCTGCTCCCTTTCCATGTGAATGAATAATATCAATATTATTTTTCTTTACAAAACTTAGCATTTCCAAATAGTATTTCAATTTGAATTTTCTATGAGGAATTTTTATTAACTCTCCTTCACCTAATAGCTGTGTATATCTATCCCAATATGGTTCTTCTTCTGGACAAGCAACATAATACTCTATATTGGAATCCATATTCTTTATCAACCGATATACATGTTCAGGCCCTCCACCATAATCTGCTCTAACCGTTATTAATAGCACTTTTTTTTTCACAATTAATCCCCTATTCTAATACTTCTGCTAGCAAATTATCTACCCTACTAGTCCAACTATGTTGTTTTGCAAAGTTAATATATTTTTCTTTATCCGTATCTCTCACCGCTTCTTTAATTGCTTCTATAAATTGATCTAGGTTTTCAGCTAATTGTGCTGGACTATTTATTAATTCCAGCTCTTTCCATTTACTACTAACTACTGGAATACCTGAAACCATATATTCATACAACTTCAATGGATTTACATAATCTAACAAATGAGAGTACTCTTTAACATTAAAAGGTATAATCCCCACGTTAGCATATTGAAGATATGCTGGGAGTTGATCATAACTCCTTCTACCTAAAATATGAATATTCTCAATTTCATTAATGTGCTGCTTAGCTAATTTATCAGGACCTATTACTACAAAAGCAAAGTCTGGCATTTTTTTAGCCATCTCATTAAATAAGTTAAAATCAAACCATTCTTCTATAGCACCTACATAAACAACAATTGGTTTATCGATAGATTTATATTCAACAGGTTGCTCTTTTTTTTCTAAAAAGTGCGCTAAGTTAACACCGTTTGGGAAATATAATGTATCTTTAGGTTTTAAACCATTTACATGATCCTCTAACGTATGTGCAGTATATAAAACTCGATCTACACTTTGAGATAACTTTGTTTCTGCTTTCTCTAGCGCTTTTGTACTATTAGAAAAACCAGAGTTTTTATCTGCCATCCTAAAAACTGATTTTTTATAATTTATAAAATCTAACAAATAATTTTGGAGACCATTATCAAAATAAAGTAAGTCCACTTCCCTAAAATTTTTAAGTTCTATTAACTTTTTTATATTAGGGTATCCGAGTTTATTCCAATGATTATATATAATTTCACTTCTTAAAATAGGTTTATTATTTGGTGTTAATAAAGCCCCAGGTACGTATGACCAGACCTTTCCGTCCTCAAAAGTTTCCCCACCTTTTTTGTAAATCTCATATCGGTCATAGAATTCCTTAGTAGGTGAGAACATTCGATGAATAGGTGATATTGGTGCTGAAATATAAGCAATTTCCCACCCTTTTCCCACTAATTCTTTAGCAATATGATGAGTACCTACTTGGAACGGTGAATTCCAATAATTACTAGTTGCAAACAATGCTTTTTTCTTCATTTACATTTCCCCTCGATAAACTTTTATTATCAACTGTATTTTCTTCTTTATTTAAACTGTATAGAATACCAGCAAAAAATATTAACCAATATCCTAATGAGAAATCGAAAGGCCTTTGATATAGAGATGCAAAATATATTATTATAAATAAAATTGTATTTTTATTCCCACCTCTTAAGCCCATATATATAAAGAACAATGCATGTAAGCAAAATAGAATATATCCATCAATAACTATAAAAGTCTTCCATGATAATGCCGAGGAATTATAGTTAGCTGACTTTATATAAAACTGACTCTCACCAATTCCCAGCATAATATCTTTTATACTACCATTTTCATGGAAGTCCTTATATAAATATTCAAATCCATTATTAACCCTATTATTACCAGCCAAACCTTCAGAGTTTATTTCAAATCTATACAATAATCTGTTATATAAAAAGGAATCCTTTGGGGTAATTGAAAATATTATTATAGAAGAGAATGCTATTATAATAAAATTCCTTCTACTCTTAAGCATTAGATATGCCACGACTAAAAAATAAAAAGCAAAAGATAAAGAAAGTACACCTGCTATTAAAATTATTTTTTCATACCTACTTTTCAACTTCATTTTTTTAGAAATTAATATTAGTGCACTAACAGTTCCAACTACGCCCGGTTCATTAAACATTGCACATATCCTATCAATACTTCCTCCAAAAGAGAAAATATATTGCTCTGAAATATCATAATAAACCGCATAATTCGCTAAACCTAAATACTGACGATAATAGGATTTACTGGTGGAATTACTTGCAAGTTGTTCCCAAGGCAAGTCTATTCCGATTAGCAATAAAATTGCTACCATAATTGCGGGTATGTATGAAATGGCTATTATTTTAATAAAATAATCATATATTTTTAATTTTAATTTTTTCGTTACTAAGACAAATGGTACAAGTGATGCAGTATAAAATAGACCATTAAAAATAATGTTATAATATTGATCAAATCTAAAAGAAAAAAGGAATATTAAAACCATAGCCATAAGTGCATATTTTATATTATTCCTTTCTATTATCTTAAATTTTGCTGATAAAATTATAAACAAGCCTACATTTACAATACCAACAATCTCTCTAAAATGATTTCCCCACGTAAAATATGGACCTAGTGTTAAAAAGCCCAAAAATGCTCCTATAAAACAAAAAATCATTATGAAATTTTTATTCTTCAATTAAATCATCCTAACTAAAAATTAAGGTGGCCTAAAAAACACATTAAATGCTTGCTGATTCCCTTTTCAATAGAACCTTTTTAAATATCTCCATTTCTTGTTCAGATAATTTCCCCTTATTATAGCGCTCACTAATTCTCTCAGTTAATTCCTCATTACTTATTTCTTGCTTTTGATTTAATATATTTGAAATTTGTATAGCAAAGTTAACTTCAAAATTCTCATTTCGATCCACCAGACTATT
This sequence comes from Bacillus sp. MYb78, assembly GCF_002975115.1. NCBI lineage: Bacteria > Bacillati > Bacillota > Bacilli > Caryophanales > Bacillaceae > Bacillus > Bacillus sp. MYb78. The sequence goes on along the minus strand of NZ_PCOB01000007.1, from coordinate 210,829 downwards.
CAAATCAATAATAGCTTCTGGTATCCCCCCTATATTACTTCCAACAACTGGAGTTCCACATGCCTGAGCTTCTAATAATACATTTCCTAGTCCCTCCTTCTTACTAGGGAGCACCAAGACATCCATAATATTCATTAAACCTGGTATTTCTTCTTGCGTTTTCTTTCCTAATAGTTGGTGGTTTATCTCATATTCTTCAAACTTGTCCTTTATTATATTCTTTAATTCACCGTCACCTATAACTACGCAAGTAAAATGCCCTTTGTAGATTTCTTTAAGGTGCTTACATATTTCAGGTAAGCTCTCGACTCCTTTTACATCCACTAAATTCCCTACATACCCAATAACTTTCCCACTCAAATTTAAATCTAATTTAACACTTTTCTTTTTATTTTCAAGATACGGATGAAATTTAGATATATCCACACTATTATAAATAACTCCAGAATTCTCATCCAAATTACAAAGATCATTTGCTATATTCTCTAACTCTTTACTAACAAAAATATTATAATCGGACCTTGTTATGTTTCTTATAATTTGTTTTTTATATGCCCTATATATATATGGTGCACTATGTACATCAGAACCATGTAAAGTTAACACATATGGTATTGAAAAGATTTGTTTGAGATAACATGCTAAGCTACCTTGGTAATGCCCCCAATGAGCACTTACTAGATCTACATTACGAAATAAATTTTTATGCTTTATTATAAAAATTAAATAAAGAAAAAAATCAAATCCTACCTTCTCCATAAAGGTATTAAAGATTGTACGTTTTATATAGAGATTTTTATAATTAATTCCTTTATTTATAAATGAACTCTTTCCTTTTTTAATTACTTTTTTATTTAAAACTTTTTTGACCAGACTAAGTAATTTTCCATCATAAAATTTAAGTGATAATATATTAGCATCAACTTTATCCCAATTATTAGCTATTCGATCATGGGTTGCATTAAATAAGCCAGCCTTATTATCTTCATTCATTTCTACTATATATAAAAGCCTCATAAAAATTTCCTTTCTTAATAAAATTACGAATATCTATTAAGTTCTTTCTCCTATTTTTTTTGCCGGTACTCCACCAACAATGGAATATTGCTCAACATCAGTAGTTACTACCGCACCAGCTGCAATAATTGCACCTTTTTTAATAGTAACACCTGGCAATATGATAACACGTGTTCCAATCCAGACATCATCTTCAACTACGACCTTTTTTACCTCTATCCCTTGTTCCCTAATCAACTGTTTTTTATCGTATTTATGATTAGCAGTGTAAATTGCTACATCTGATGCCATTAAAACATCTTTTCCTATTAGGATTTCTCCTATATCTTGTAAAAAAGCCCTATCTCCTATCCCAGAAGAATCACCAATACTTATGTTGTAACCGTTTGAATAAGTAATACAACTCATTACTCTTATATCTTGCCCTACATTATTAAATATCCTTTTTAAAAACTGTCTTTTTATATTTTTTAATATATTTGAATTTTTCATAACAGTAATCCTGTTTAAAAACAGCCTATATAAATTATTGTAAATATTCAAATTCTACCTCTCCAATTCTCAACTACTTGCAACAACTATAATTTTTTTTGCTATTAGTTTTTCGGAATTGCATTAAAAACTGCAATTCCTATTTCATTTCTTTGACATTCGTTAACAAAAATGAATCTATAATTTATTTCCTCAATAATTTAGAAGTTTATTTATTTTATTACCCTTGTTTTTTAATTTTCCGAGATACGTCTCTCTAGAGTATTTCATACTATTTACAGACTCTACAAGCTACACATTAATACCTATAAATGCTTTATTTTAAAGCAAATTTTTAATCACCTTATTATAGTAATAGTTATTTATAAATATAGTTAAAAAATATGTGCTAGTAGTTGCGACTGCTGCTCCTATAACCTCAAAATGCTTAATAAGTATAAGATTTAATATTATATTAATTAAAAATGAAATTAAATTCGTATAAAAATTATACTTTACTGCTCCAATTGCAAATAAGAAAATTCCCTTTAGTGAATACATGCCCCAAAACATAAAACCTGCGAGTAATATATTTAAGTAAATTATAGAATTATGATATTGTTCACCAAATACCACGGGAATCACCAAAGGACATAATAGATATGCTAAAAATGTAATTCCAATCACACAAATTATTAATTTTCTATAAGCCTTTTGAAACAATTCTATCGCTTTTTTAATATCATTTGTATATCCTGAAAATTTCGGTAACAATATTTGATTAATTGTATTTGGTATTATCATTAAAGAAACAACAATTAATTGTGCAATACTATAAAAACCCAATTCATTATTGTTCACAGAAAAATTAGTCATTATAAAAATATTTAGATAGATCAGTAGTTGACCTAATAAATTTGTTAAAAACGAAACACTTCCTATCCTAAGAATTTTTTTTACAAATACAAAATTTATTTTTATTTTAAACAACGACTTTAATTCACTTCTAACGAAATAAATACAAAGTACACTTGTTATCGAGTTAGTTATAACTAAACATACTAAATAACCAAAAAATCCAAAGATAGCAGCTATTAATGTACTTATAAATAATACGAAAATTTTCGAATAAGATTGTATCTTGGATACTTCTTTTATTTTTAATTGAGATTGGAGATAATATGTTACTATCGAGTTAAAAACCATAAATGGCAATTGTAATATAAAATAACGCAAATTACTGTTAATTAAATTATCCTTTGACAATATTGAGAAATATGTCATACAAAAGACACCTATAGTTACAATTAATGAAAAACCGATACCAATTTTCAATCCTATAATGAACAAGTTTTCTGAATACTGCTTCCCTTTTCCTTCAGAGCATAATTTGACAACAGCGACATTAATCCCAAGTGTTGCAATGATGATTAAAATTGCTAAATATGATTGCAATACTTTTATTCTTCCTATGTCTTCCACAGGAAGTATTCTAGTAAGGAAAATTTGCCCTCCAAACCCCACAAGTTGTACTAACAAGTTAGCACTTAATAAATGAAAAAAATTTATCTTCTTTGCATTTATCCATAATTTCGAAAAATCTTTTTGAACCTTTATTCTCAACATTTATTTCAATCCCCTATAAATTAAGATAAAGACTAAAATAGATAATTATCTATTTTAGTCTTTATCTTAATTTCTTTATTTATAAACGCATTTCTAAAATATATATTGACCAATCTGACATAAACGAATCTGTAACAATCTTATACGTAACTTAAAAACACCTATTATTATTTAAATTAACTTTCATGCCAGATTGATCATATTTAATTTTTATATAATACCTCTTGTATCAATAACAATTTTCTCCTTGAGTATATTCTTATCTATACTATAAAAGACTTCATGATCAACAAGAACTACAATTATATCTGCTATAGTAATTGCTTCATATAGATTAACTAACTCTATATCTTTATCCACTAAATCTTTCGGGAGACTATTAATATGCGGTTCTACAACTTTGACTTCTCCAACATCCAAATCAGTTAAATATTTAACAATTTCTACAGACGGACTTTCACGTAAATCATCAATATTAGCCTTAAATGCTAAGCCTAAACAAGCAATGATAGGATTTTTAAATTTGTCCGCTTTTTCACGAATTTTATCTACTACATAACCAGGCTTATAATCATTTACCTTTCGAGCTGCATGGATAAGTTTAGCTTGTTCTGGCACTGCGTCTACAATAAACCAAGGATCCACAGCAATACAATGTCCACCTACTCCTGGTCCTGGTTGTAAAATATTCACACGAGGATGTCTATTTGCTAAACTTATTAATTCCCAAACATTAATATGAAGTTCATCGCAAATTATAGATAATTCATTAGCAAATGCAATGTTCACATCTCGGAATGAGTTTTCTGTTAACTTTGCCATTTCCGCTGTTCTAGCATTTGTTTCAAGTATTTTACCTTTGACAAATTTCTTATAAAAATCTACAGTTTTCTTCGTAGATTTTTGGTTAATACCACCTATTATTCGATCATTTTCTACTAATTCTCTTAAGATATGTCCTGGTAATACCCTTTCAGGACAGTGTGCTACAAAGAAAACTCCTTTATTTGAGTTAATTTCTTCTGTCACAGTTAAATCTTCACGTTCTTCTAAAATCCATTCCGTCACTTTTTCTGTTGTTCCTACTGGGCTTGTAGATTCTAAAATCACCAAATCACCTGGTTTTATGTATGGTGCTATTGTTTTTGTTGCCTGTTCAACATAAGTTAAATCTGGCTTATGATCACCCTTAAACGGTGTTGGAACAGCTAATATGAAAATATCCGACGTTTCTGGTACAATTCCTGCCTTTAAATTTCCACTTTGCACAGCGGCTTTTACCATAATATCTAAATCCGGTTCATAAATATGTACTTTTCCGCTATTAATCATTTCTACAGCAGATTCATTGACATCTACACCATATACCTGAAATCCTTTAGTGGCCAATAAACTTGCTGTTGGTAATCCAATATAACCTAATCCTACTACACAAATTTTTTCATTCATCTGTAACACCCTTTCCATTTTACAACAATAAAGTTAATTAATAAGCTCCTCTTCTTAATACCACATTTACTACAGTTAAAAATAGAATTTTTATATCGAAAAATAATGATGCATTGTATACATAATGCAATTCTAAATCTACTCTTTCAGGGTATCCAACATCACTTCTTCCACTAACCTGCCAGTATCCTGTAATTCCTGGTTTCACAGATAAAAAGTCACTTTTTCTTTCCCCATATTCTAATAGCTCCTCTTGAACTACTGGTCTTGGTCCAACTAAACTCATGTCGCCCTTAAGAACATTGATAAACTGGGGTAATTCATCCAAGCTCGTTTTCCTTAAAAAACGCCCTACACTCGTAATACGAGGATCTTCTTCCGGTTCAAGTTTATAGTTATTATCTATATACTTTTTATAGAGCACTTCATTTTGTTTTAACTTCTTTTCTGCATCAATTACCATGGAACGGAATTTATATATTCCAAAAGTTTCACCATTTTGTCCTATCCTAGATTGCCTAAAAAATACCGGCCCTTTTCCCTCTCCACGCATATAAAGAATAGGGATTATAATAAAAAATGGGGAGAATATAATTAAACCTATAATTGCACCTACAATATCTATTGCCCTTTTCATTAATAAATACAAAACATTTTGCTTTCTAACAGTATCGATAGTTTCCGTTGCAGATTTATTTATTAAATTTCTTTCCTCCAACTTTTCCCTTCCTCTCTTTTATATGAATACATTCTCTTTGCCAACTATTGTATTCATATATTTCATCAAGTCTTCTTTTAATTCTTCATGCTGTAATGCCATTTCAATCGTTGTCTTAATAAATCCAAACTTCTCCCCAACATCATAACGAGTTCCTTCAAAATCATAAGCAAACACACGCTGAATTTCATTTAAACGTTGAATTGCATCCGTTAATTGAATTTCGCCACCAGCGCCTGTTTGTTGATTCTCAAGAAACATAAAGATTTCTGGTGTTAATACGTAACGTCCCATAATTGCTAAATTTGATGGTGCCGTTCCTTGAGCTGGTTTTTCCACAAATTGTCGTACTTGATAACGGCGATCATTCTGTTCAACCGGATCGATAATACCGTAACGATGTGTTTCGTTTTCAGGCACTGTTTGTACACCAATAACTGACGACTGTGTACCTTCATATTGATCCATCAATTGGCGTAAACATGGTGTTTCTGCTTGTACAATATCATCACCCAGTAATACCGCAAATGGTTCATTCCCAATAAATTTACGAGCGCACCATACCGCATGCCCTAAACCTTTTGGCTCTTTTTGTCTTATGTAATGAATATTTATTTTTGAGGAAGCTTGTACTTTTTCAAGCATTTCATACTTCCCTTTTTCTAAAAGGCTTTGTTCTAATTCGAAAGAGTGATCGAAATGATCTTCAATAGCACGTTTTCCTTTTCCAGTAACAATAATAATGTCTTCAATTCCTGATTCAATTGCTTCTTCTATTATGTATTGAATTGTCGGTTTATCGACGATAGGTAACATTTCTTTTGGCATCGCCTTCGTTGCTGGTAAAAATCTTGTCCCAAGACCAGCGGCTGGGATAATTGCTTTTCTTACTTTTTTCAATTATACTCCCCCTATAAATCTATTTATTTGTATGTAACAATAACAAAAACCCTACCTATAGAGTCATTTTTATAACTCCATAGGTAGAGTTTCTATTAGAAATAAATTATGGGCATCTAACCCATCCTCACGTCATACTCCCGACGACAAGCGTCTAAGGTAGGCATGAAATAAAATTTCTACCCACAGCACGACCGAGTGCCCCCATTGATAACGGTTAGGAGACATCACCAATTCTTATTTAAAAAATACCGAACAATTTTTTACGACGAATTTGTTCTGGATCTTCTTTGTAAATTGCCTTCCCGCTAATTAATAAGTACGGATTTTCTTTCAAATCACTCATAACATTCATTCCAAATTCTTTCTCAATTAGTTCATAGCTTTCCGCTAAATGAAATCCTCTTGATGTTGTGTTATGTGCATCTGAAGCAACCATATGGGTTAAATTATGTTCGACTAGTTGTAGTGAAAACTTTTTAATTTTCTTCCCAAATTTCCCTAATAAACTGCCTGCCGTTACTTGCGTTAATGCCCCTTTATTTACAAGATTATATAACTTATCTGGCCGCTCGATTAACTCGGCATTACGTTCCGGATGAACAATAATTGGAATCATTCCCTTAACGCGCAGTTCATATAATAGTTGTTCAGCATAACGCGGTACATGATTAGATGGAAATTCAATGAATATGTATTTATTTGTTTCATTTAAAGTAACAATTTTACCAGCTTCATAGTCTTCTAATAAATCACCATATAACCTGATCTCTTGCCCCGGTAAAATAGTAAGTGGAATATTATATTGTTGTAGTTCATCATTTAGTTGTTTTACATGATGAATAATTGAGGTACGTTCATTTATATATTTTCCATTTTGATGGTGCGGCGTTGCGACAATTGTATGTATTCCTTCTGAAACGGCTTGTTGTGCCATCGCTAAACTATCTGTTACTGTTTGTGCACCGTCATCGATGCCATGCAAAATGTGACAATGTAAATCAATCATTCTTTCAGCCTCCCTCTCTCCTATCAGTCTTTTTTCCCTTGAATATGAGACGTCTCATATTCAAGGGAAAAAAGGAGATATGGTTGAAACATATCTCACCCTTTTAATTAGTTTGCGCCATAATAATAATATAAGCCTTGTTCACGTTCACGGTCGTTTAGAACAACACCTAACAATTTACCTTTTGCAGATTCCAATAACCCTTTTGCTTTTACTGCGGTTTCTTTCTCTGTTGATTCACTGCGAACTACAAGAATAGAAGCATCACATACATTTGCCATAATTTGTGCGTCGGTAACAGCTAAAATTGGTGGCATATCAAAAATAACTAAATCATACATACTGTATGCTTGCCCAAGAAGTTCTTTCATTGATTTCGAACCTAACAATTCGGCCGGGTTTGGTGGGATTGGACCACACGCTAAAAAGTGTAGATTGTCTACAGATGTCGTTTGCACGCACTTCTCTAAACGTTCACTATTTGTTAATACGTTCGTTAATCCAAAAATGTTATCTACTTGGAACATTTGATGCATTGCTGGTTTACGCATATCTGCATCAATTAATAATACTTTTTTTCCTTGTTGAGCAAAAACAACTGCCATATTCGCTGTCGTTGTCGTTTTCCCTTCACTTGGATTTGCAGACGTGACCATTAATGAATGTAAATTCGTATCAACAGCTGCAAATTCAATATTCGTTCGAATATTACGATATTGTTCTGAAATTGGTGATTTCGGTTGTTGATGAGCAATTAATTGACGGCGTTGACGATGATTCTTTTTCTTTTTAAATAAATTAAGAGCCAATTGTTTGTCCCCTCACTTTTCTTGATGATGGAGCGTGTGATTTCACGTTCAATGTTTCTTCATCCATACGAGCTACAATCCCTAATACTGGTAAACCGAGTAAGTTTTCCACATCTTCTTCTTTTTTCACTGTGTTATCTAAGTACTCTAGTAAGAATGCAAGACCAATTGAAGCCATTAAACCAACGACAAAAGCGATTGCTACATTTAACATTGGGCGTGGTTTAATTGGTGATAATTCTTCTGATAACTCAGCCTTAGAAAGTACCGTAACATTATCCACACTCATAATCTTCGCAACTTCACCTTTAAATACTTCTGCAGTTGTGTTAGCAATATCACGAGCTAATTTCGGGTCTTTGTCTTGCGCAGTTACTGCTACGACTTGTGAATCTTTTTCATTAGCCACTTCAATTTTTTTGTTCAATTCTTGTGCTGTTATGTTCAGGCCTAACTTTTCTTTCACTTGATCCAAAATAACAGGACTTTTAATAATAACCTTATATGTATTTGTTAATTGAATATTTGTCTGTACCTCATTGTACTGAATTGCTGCGCCTTCTTGCTTCTTCTGGTTAACAAGAATTTGCGTCGAAGATTGATAGATTGGTGTCATGAAGAAAAAGCTAATGATAGCACTTACAATAGCTGCACCAAAGGCGATTACGAGGATCATTGCTAAACGTTTTTTTAAGATATGAAATAACTCTTTTAGACTAATTGTTTCTTCCATAGGTTCCTCCAACTTTCTAAAATTTACACATAGGAAAAATTATAACATATAAATCTTACATTTTTTATTTTTAATAATTGAGTTTTATATTTGTTCACAAGAAACAAGTTTAATCTTACAAAATAATCTTAAATATGACAACACATTCCAATCATTTTCCAAAATTTTTATTTTATCACGTTTTTTACACTGTGTAACTTGATAAATAATTTTCGGAAAACAATAAAAAACCAACAAAAATTTTGTTGGCTTTTCATATTTTAGTAATAACCATACTGCTCTTTTTCTTCTCTTTTATCGTTTAAAACGACACCGAGTATTTTGCCTGATGCTTTATCTAATATTTGTTTCGCTTTTACGATTTTATCTTTTTCCGTCTTTTCACTTCGTACAACGAGTACGATTCCATCACATTTATTCGCAAGTATTTGTGCATCTGTAACCGCAAGGACAGGTGGTGTGTCAATTAATATAATATCAAACATGTTATATGCTTCTAGCAACGCCTCGTCCATCGCCCGGCTCCCTAATAGTTCTGCTGGGTTTGGCGGGATTGGACCTGCTGCCATTAAGTATACGTTCTCTATATCTGTTTTTTGAATGCATTGCATAAGTTTTGCTTGTCCTGATAATAAGTTCGTTAACCCATTTGAACTATGAATGGCAAATAAGTTTTGTATCGTCGGCTTACGCAAGTCAGCTCCAATTAGTAAAACTTTCTTTCCTTGTTGTCCGAAAACAACTGCTAAGTTTGCGATTGTTGTTGTTTTCCCATCACCTGGATCTGCTGAAGTAACAATAATAGAACGAACATGATTATCTACAGATGTAAACTCAATGTTTGTACGAATGTTACGGTATTGTTCTGTAATACGCGATTTAGGCTCTTTATGTGTAATTAATTGTCGTAATGGTTTTCTTTTCTTTCTCCCGAACATATTCATAATCTCCTTTTGTGAAATGCGACATTTCCCTTTTCTCTCTCTTATGCTCGATTTCATACGTCTAATTAATATTCTTGCTGATTTCCCCACATTTCATCATAATCAATAACATTCTACTTTGTCTTATTTAAGTACCTTAACAATATGACAATGCCCTTATTTCTTTATTACCTTTATCACTTATCCTGTTTTCTAGATAAATAATAAAGTAAGTATATGGTAATTACCATCTATTTACAAGATATTTTCTGATTAGTTTGTATATTATTGTTTCATCGTTATATAGCAGAAATTAAAAAATCCCCTTGTCTTTTCACAAGGAGATTTTTTAGTACTATCTATTCTTTTTTATCACCAATCGCAAATGTAATTTCTGCCTCACATGCAACTTCACCATCTACTGTTGCGATTGCTTTTCCTTTTCCAATCGGGCCGCGTACGCGTGTCATTTCTACTTCTAGACGAAGCTGATCACCTGGGCGTACTTGTTTTTTGAAACGGCAATTGTCGATACCTGCAAAGAAAGCAAGTCTTCCGCGGTTTTCTTCTTTCTTTAATACTGCAACTGCTCCGACTTGCGCTAATGCTTCTACAATAAGTACACCAGGCATAACTGCATAGTCAGGGAAGTGTCCGTTAAAGAATTCTTCGTTTGCGGATACATTTTTAATCCCAACCGCTCTTTTGCCTTCATCTACTTCTAATATTTTATCAACAAGTAAAAATGGATAGCGGTGAGGAATGATTTCTTTAATTTGTTCTATATTTAGCATGTAACAATCGCCCCTTTTGTAATATTGGTCTTACCACTTGGACATATTGCTATTATCCCATTTTGTTTATTGTTTGTCATTACAAAGTAACATTTTATATTTAGCACAACTTCCTAAAAAAAATGCACACACTCTATTCCATTAAAATAGTTGCACATTTTTGCAACTGACACGGAGGTGGAAAAGAGTGTATGCCCAAATTAGGGAAAGGCAATATGTATTGAAACATTATTTGCCTTAATGTCGTATTCGACTCATTATATTATAAACGTTTTCAATTAAGGAAATATTAAATTTAACCATATATATGAATATTTTACCTGTTTCCTTCATATTTCTCTATTTTCCTTCCATTTTCGCAAAAAAACAAAATAAAAAAATATAAAAACGAAAAAAAAGAACTAAGGCATTAGCCTTAGTTCTTTCAAATTATCTCAAAGCACGCTTTGGTAATCTGTCGATATTCTCTAACATAATACCTGTACCAACCGCAACGCAGTGCATTGGGTTTTCAGCAATTAATACTGGTACTTTTAGTTCTTCTGCTAGAAGCATATCGATACCGTGTAGTAAAGCTCCACCGCCTGTTAGAATAACACCGCGATCGATGATATCTGCAGATAATTCTGGTGGTGTGCGCTCTAATACACCTTTTGCAGCTTGTACAATAACAGCTGCATTTTCTTTTAATGCTTCTGTAATTTCTTCAGAGCATACTGTAATTGTACGTGGTAAGCCTGTTACCATGTCACGTCCGCGAATTTCAAGTTCTTCGCTACGTGCACCTGGGAATACTGTACCAACTTTAATTTTAATATCTTCTGAAGTACGTTCTCCGATTAATAGCTTATACTTACGTTTAATATAGTTTAAGATCTCCATATCAAACTTATCGCCAGCCATTTTGATAGAGGAAGAGGTAACAATATCACCCATAGATAGTACAGCGATATCTGTTGTACCTCCACCAATATCAACAACCATGTTACCGCTTGGTTGGAAGATTTCCATACCAGCACCAACTGCAGCTACTTTTGGTTCTTCTTCTAAAAATACTGTTTTACCACCTGAACGTTCAGCAGCTTCACGAATTGCTTTTTGTTCTACTGATGTAATATTTGTTGGACAACAAATTAAAATACGAGGTTTTGAAAAGAAGCTCTTTACGTCCAATTTGTTAATGAAATACTTTAACATTGCTTCTGTAATTTCGAAATCTGCGATTACACCATCTTTAAGTGGACGGATTGCTACAATATTACCAGGCGTACGTCCCACCATGCTTCTCGCTTCTTCACCGACTGCTAATACTTTACCACTATTACGATCAATGGCCACAACAGATGGCTCATTTAATACAATACCCTTACCTTTAACATGAATTAATACGTTAGCCGTACCTAGGTCAATTCCGATATCTCGCGCAAACATTCCCGTTTTTTCCTCCTCGATATTCAAAATCAGGTTACACCCGAATTCTTTTCACCTAATTTCTGATTTTATCATAAATTTAACAGAAACGTAATATTCGCAAAAAGAATTCTTCTGAAAAATATTACCGAATGTGAACGGAATGTTTGCTACTGTAACATTATTGACGTACAGGCTTCTCTACATCTTCTTTTCTATACTTTTGTTTTGTTGCTTCTCCACCTCTTAAATGACGAATAGACTTGTGATAATCAAGAATTTCTTTTACTTCATTTGCGAGCTCTGGATTAATCTCTGGTAGACGTTCTGTTAAATCTTTATGGACTGTACTCTTTGATACCCCAAATTCCTTTGCAATGACACGCACTGTCTTTCTTGTCTCCACGATATACTTACCAATCTTGATAGTTCTCTCTTTGATGTAATCGTGCACACCACTCGCCTCCCTAATTTGGATGTGAGAAGGGTGAAATGAGCCTCGCTGCATATGACTAAGAAGTAAGTGTGAGTGCTGTTTGTAAGCGTTAAACATTCTTGGATTTATAATGAAATGATTCACGATTTCTCACCTCAAACACTCTCTTTGCTTTGGTTTATACCATTGTATTGCCCGCACTACTGATATATGCTACATGTTCACTATTTTTGCGGACTAAGTTAAGAAAAATTACGTTTTTTTGTGAGAAATACGTTAAAACTGACTATTATGGCCCAAAAAAATGACACCTTGTATAAAAGGCGTCATTCTTCTCGTTCCAATTCTTCTTCTAACAACTGATGGTGGGGAACCTCTTTCTTACCGGCAATATAATAATATAAAGTGAATAAAACAAACAATAAAATAATAGCAGTCGACAGAACAAACAAAAATGACACAGTATCCCCTCCCTTTTGTAATATATATTCGAGAATCTCGTCATTTTTCCTTGTTTTTACAACTTTTTTCTCGAAATTGAGTATTTTTATATAAAGTGAAACTTTAATAAGTGGGTGCCATTTCCCACTGATTATTAGTTGAACCAATCGGGATTTTACGGGCAGTTGATCCCCGACCTAACTTCTTAGCTTTCACTGAATTTTGAAGTAGGGGTCTTACTGCCCGTTAATGCGGGATAAAAATAAAAAAATCAATTCTCTTGATGAGAACTGATTTTTTCACTTTATTATTCTTGTGAAGAAGAATTGTTAGATGATTCTGTAGAACCGTTTGTTGATTTTTCTTCTTTCTTCGGTTCTTCTTTTTTGTCACTAGTTGAACCGCTTGTTGATTTCTCTTCTTTTTGAGACTTGTCTTCTGTTTTATTTTCTGGTTTCGTGCTCGTTGACTTCTCTTCTTTTTGAGATTTGTCATCAGCTTTTTTACCAGAAGCATTCGTAGCCTTTGCAGCACCTGCATCAGCTTTAATTTCTGTTACTGATTTATTTAAGTAACGTTCAGGGTTCACAGCCACATTGTCTTTACGTACTTCAAAGTGAACGTGAGAGCCTGCCTCTTTATTCATTGCACTTAGACCGGATGTTCCTAATACTTCACCTTGTGCAACTCTTGCACCTTTTTCTACTTTCACACTGCCTAAGCTTTGATAAGATACCGCTACACCATTTCCACTATCAACTGTTACAACATAACCAAGAAGTGAATCTTTTTCAGCTTTCGTTACTGTACCACTTAAAGCAGCGGCAACATTGAATTCTTTTCCATTCTTCGCAGCAATGTCAATTCCTTTGTTTGGGGAATATGTGTTGTTATAAAAGACAAGTGCTTTTTCTTGTTCCGCCTCAGTTGCTGCATCTTCATAGAATTTCTTTTGTACGACTACTTCCGCATTCGCGGCAGCTGGCATTTTCACTACTTCTGAAGATTTCGTTACTGGTACTGCTGGATCTTCCGATTGTGTATACGGTGTTGCTTGATCGTGGTTTGGAGTCTTCTTCGGATTAGCTCCTTGGAACCATAGCGCAACCATTAAGATTACCGCTGCACAAGCAATGTATAGTGCCGGAAACACCCATCTTTTTTGAAATAAATGTACTACCTTTTGCGACTTTTTATTATTTCTTCCTCGCATTCCATCATCACCTCAGCAATCATTTTGAACAATATTCACGTATCCTATACAACGTATAACTAATTACTTTTCGACAAAATTTGTAAAAATATGTATAAGAACTGTAAAATTTCCGAGGAAATGATAGAAAAAAGAAAAAACTGAGCTTTTCGGCCCAGTTTTTAGTCCATTTGTTTCTTCTTATATACGATTAAACATGCAATAAGCGCAATAATAAGCCAAATTGCAACATTTAATACATGCCCACTAATACTACTAAACCCCGCCCCACCTACTAAGCTGTTAAGTGCTTTCACAATATGAGATGTTGGAAGATATCCAATCATCGTCTTAATTACTTTATTTTCAACCATTGGCTCAAACTGTACGGCCAAATACATCGTCATTAATATCGGCATTCCAATTATTGATGTTTGTGGTACAGATGCAGCTAACAATCCAATCATTGTTCCAATCACAATAAATAGAATTGTTCCACATAAGAAAATAAATCCTAGCAATAATAGATTTCCACTGAATTGATCCAAAATAAATAAGTTCACAATACAAATGCCCAATGTCAAACATGCTGTTAATATACTTTTTCCAAGTAGAACTTCAACCGAAGATGCCGGTGATAGCATTAATACACGCAATGTATGTTTTTCTTTTTCTTCTGCAATTACCATAGATTGAACAAAGCCTGCGACAAATAGGAAGGCCGTTATAGTAGTAATGCCTAACATTTCCTTTCCCACTCCAAATCTGCTAAACAAAAATGAAAGTATAATTGGTAAAAATGCCATTAACAACACTTGTGAATTTGTCTTAAAATCTTGTACTTCTTTTCTAAAAATAGCTGATACACGTCTCATTGAAAAAGTCATTATAATCCCCTCCCAGTAACTTCAATAAAGATATCACCTAGCGTTGGTTCGTGTGAATGAATGGATAGTAATTCTCCTTTGTTCATCCATTCTGAAATACGTTTTGCACCTAATTCATCTTTTTGCACTACTGCTTTTTGTTTATCTTTTAATACGACCTCTATTTGATCCTTAGCGTATTGTAAGCGCAGGTTCTCTGGCGTATCCAGCGCTACAATTTCTCCGCCACAAAGGAAGGCAATACGGTTACAAAGCGTTTCTGCTTCATCCATGTTGTGAGTCGTTAAGAAAATTGTCGTTCCTTCTTCATTTAAGTCTTTTAAGATTTTATGAATGTTTTGTACGTTTACTGGATCGAGTGCAGATGTTGGTTCGTCTAAGAAGAGGATATCTGGTTTATGAAGGATTGCTCTTGCCAGTGTGACGCGTTGCTTCATTCCCTTTGATAGTTTCTTTACTGGTGTTTTTTTATCATCTAATAAATTTACTTGTGTTAGTACTTCATCGATTCGTTTTTTTTTGCAATCATATAAGTCACAAAATAATAGTAAGTTATCATAAATGCTAAGTCTTTCATATAAGCCGCTGTTATCTGTTAAAATACCAATTCGTTTGTAATCGATGCTACTTGGTCCTGTAATATCTTTCCCTAATACTCTTACCGTTCCAACACTATGAAGCAATTGAGAAGTTAAAATTTTTACTGTTGTCGTCTTACCAGATCCACTCGGTCCGAGGAATCCGAATATCTCTCCTTGCTTCACCTCAATATTTACATTTCGAAGTGCCGTTTTTCCACTGAAACTTTTCATTACATCTTTCATTTCAATTGCCAATGTCATTTCTTCATCCCCTTTGTTTTTCTTCTTTATAGATGAAAGTCGCTTTAGCGCTTTTCGTTTGTTTGTTTCGCTTTTCTTGACTCAATCATATGAAAAACAAAGGGTAGGCGCATTAAAATACCGGTAAAAGGAGTATTTTTACCGGTGAATGAATCGCATGTTGAGCTTATTGGAGCACTTTTTATAGCCCAATCACACCTTTTAATTCATCCATGCGTCCTTTTGAAAGCGGAATTGAACTTTTTCTTTCGTCATCCAAAATTAAACTGAAACTGTTACGAGTCCAAGTAATCACTTCTCGCACTCTTTGTAAATTCACAAGATACGAGCGATGACATCTAAAGAAACCAAAACCTGTTAACCTTGCTTCTAGTTCGCTTAATGTTAATGCACATACAAAATCCCCTTCACGAACGTGAATATGTGTCACTCCGTTTTGCGTTTCAATGAAATGGATTTCCATCGGATCAAGTAAAATGATTTTATCGTTCACTTTCGCAGGTATTCTTTCTAACTTCATTTGCGGAATTATTTGAACGACCTTCTCTTCATCGACTTTTTCTGCTTCCTCTTGTTCAATTTCTACTTTTTTCACACCATCATTGTTTAGTATATATACATCTTCCGTTAACGAAAGGGCATCCGATAGGAAAGATGACGTAATAAAAATCGCCTTTCCTTGTTCTTTCATTTTCATGATTGCTTTTCGAATAATAACCGTACTCTCTATATCTACATTTTGCTCTGGCTCTTCCAAAATAACTAAATCCGGATTATGAATCATCACTCGCCCGATATGAAGACGGCGTTTCTCTGAAAATGATAATTTTTCTATTTTAACGTTTAGTTTATCTAGGAGACCAACAGACTGCACAACTTCTTCTATACTTATCTTTGATTCATAAAGCCCTAATAAAAATTTGAAGTATTCTTTCACCTTCAAACGATCATATGCCTCATCTTTCAAAAAACAAAAACCGATGCGGGAATAATTTTTCTTTCCAATTGCTTCCCCTTCAAACAGTACATTGCCAGTCGACGCCTCTTCTTCACCAATAATGATGCGGTGTAACACTTTAGCTGTATGATTATTGCATTGCAAAACAATACATTTTCCCTTCTCCACCTCTAGCTCAATTGCCGGTAACTGGTTCGCCTTCCCTAGTTGTTTCAACTCTAGTAACGCCATTTCATTTCCCCCAAATGCCTTTTTATCCTATTATATCAAACAGTTAATGGAAAATTATGATATTTTAAACAGAAAAAATAGGTGCCAGAGTTCTGACACCTATTTCTTCACCATCAATTTTCCTTCATAATCATTCATCGTCTTTATTTCAACGCCTTTATAGTAATGGGCAACGATATCTGTATATTTCTTTCCTTCTGCTGCCATGCCGTTCGCCCCGTATTGACTCATACCAACGCCGTGACCGAAGCCTTTCGTCGTAACGATGATTTTATCTCCTTGTTGTTTCCACGTAAAATCAGAAGAACGTAAATCTAACTTTTCACGAACTTCTTTTCCTGTTAATGTTTTCCCTTGAAAAGCTACATCCTTTACGCGCTTTCCTTCCGTAAGGTCTTTAATGTTTCCAACCTTCCCATCTGCTAGCACCTTCACACCGAGACGTTTTTGAAAATCAGCTACTGTAAATGTTTGCTCGCTCGTAAATTTCGGAGAAGCTTGATCCCACGGACTATCTACACTCTTTAAGTACGGATAATCATTTCCCCAGTAATCAGCCGCATTTTCTGTTCGGCCATTACTCGTTGAAAAGAAGGATGCTGAAATTGGTTTTCCATCATACGTTAAAACTTGTCCTGCTGTTTTCGAAACAGCTTCTTCGATTTTCTTCAAATTATTTTCGTAGTTATTGCCCCATTGCTTCTTCAATTCATCTTTGCTTTTGTACACTTGATCTTTCACCGTATCTGTCACGTCTGCATTATTTTTCTTTCCTCCGCTTAGCATACGTTGTACTACAAATGTTCTTGCTGCTAATGCCTGTGCCTTTAGTGCCTCTATTTCAAAACTGGCATTCATCTCAGAAGCTACTACACCGGTCACATACTCCTCCATAGGTAATAATTCTACCTTCTTTTGTTTCTCACGATATACAGCAACTTGAACCGCTGTATCTACTTTTCCTGGAGCTGGTATACTTTCTATCGCTGGAGGAGTTTTAGAGGCCGTTTCTTCCCCTACTTTCGCTTTCGCAAATGGGATAACAAGGGCTGCAGGTACAATGATAACGAGCGCTATTAAGAGCGCTACTGTAATAAAAAGTGGCTTTGAAAATTTCATCCTATTTTCCCCCAATATAAAAGCTTTACTCCATTCATTCTTATGGAACAACTCTTTCTTTTAGAACATACTTAAGGGGGAAGAGCATAAAACGGAAATTTTCTAAATATTTTTACTGGTACGTGCATAAGTATAGAATTTATTGACTATAACAGTAATAACCCAAAAAAATAGCCCCTATGTCAAAAGACATAGAGACTATTTCAATTAAGCGTGAAGATCAGAAACTTCTTGTTCTTTCACTTCTTCTACTTTTTCGTTTACACGTTCAATAGTTGCACCTAATGCAGCTAATTTCTTATGGAAATCTACATAACCACGGTCAAGATGTTTTAACTCAGTTACACGAGTATAACCTTCTGATACTAAACCAGCTAAGATTAATGCAGCTGCAGCACGTAAATCAGTTGCGCCTACTTCAGCACCTTGTAAGCTGTTTGGACCGTTCATAATAACAGAACGACCTTCAATTTTAATATCAGCATTCATACGACGGAATTCTTCAACGTGCATAAAGCGGTTTTCAAATACCGTTTCTGTAATCATGCTTGTTCCATCAGCTTGTAGTAATAATGCCATCATTTGTGATTGCATGTCTGTTGGGAAACCTGGGTGAGGCATAGTTTTAATATCAACCGCTTTTAACTTATCTGGGCCGATAACACGTACACCTTCGTTTTCCTCAATAATTTTAACACCCATTTCTTCCATTTTCGCTGTAATTGAGCGTAAATGTTCAGGTACAGCATTTTCAATTAAGATGTCTCCACCAGTAATTGCTGCTGCAACCATGAATGTTCCCGCTTCAATACGGTCAGGAATAATAGAGTGGTTTGCACCATATAATTTATCAACGCCTTCGATACGAATCGTTCCAGTTCCAGCTCCGCGTACTTTCGCTCCCATCGCATTTAAGAAGTTAGCTAAGTCAACGATTTCTGGTTCTTTCGCTGCGTTTTCAAGAATTGTTGTCCCTTTTGCTAATGTAGCTGCAGACATAATGTTTTCTGTCGCGCCTACGCTTGGGAAGTCTAAGTAGATTTTAGCTCCTTTTAGTTCTCCCTCAACATATGCCTCAACAAAACCGTTACCAACCTGTACTTTTGCTCCCATTGCTTCGAAGCCTTTTAAATGTTGGTCAATTGGACGTGAACCGATTGCACATCCACCAGGAAGTGCAATACGAGCACGACCGTTACGTGCTAATAATGGTCCCATTACTTGAACAGATGCACGCATTTTACGTACATATTCAAATGGTGCTTCAATGTTTAGTTCTTTAGAAGAATCGATTGTTACTTGATTATTTTCAAATACGACTTCAGCATTTAAATGACGTAATACCTCATTAATTGTGTATACATCAGACAAAACTGGTACTTCAGATAGTACATTCTTTCCATCACTCGCTAATAGGGCTGCAGCGATTATAGGTAATACAGCATTTTTTGCGCCCTCAACACGCACTGTGCCGTTTAACCGCTTTCCGCCACGGACGATGATCTTTTCCAAATTATTCCCCTCCGTGTCCTTTTTTCAGTATCTATTCACTCAATACTCAGAAGTTATGATCGGTGTGCCAACCACAATTGTATCTTTGTTGTCTGTAGAACGTATTGCTATTTGCACATTTATTTTCTCTCTATTTGTTGAAAGAGCGTCATCCCACTTTTTATTGTATGCGGAGACTGACACAAATGCTCTTTCTTCTACTTGTTCGATCGCTCTTGCTGAAAGATCTTTCAAAACCTGATTGGTTTTATTTTGCAAAACACCTTCAATCTTATCATTCAGTACACCTTGAACACAAGTGTAAATTATAGGTTTTTCACTAAAAATTTTATTTACTTTTTGAACATACTTCGGGTCCCATTTCGCCCCACTTACTTCAAAGATAATGAAAGTGTTTTCTTTAGTATTTTCTTTACTCCAAGTTACTACTACTCGTTCTTCATGAGAAGCAAACTTTTTATAGGATGTAGCTTTATATCCATCTGGAGATTGCTCTACTTCCCACTTTTGAATATTTGCCTTGTCCTTCACATCGTTTAACAACTTTTGAAACGTATGTATATTAGAAATTGTTTTTGTTTCTCTAGCTAACCATGACCATTTTTCTACTTTAGCATCATTTTTCTCTAAAGCCTTAATCATGCTCTCCATTTTCTGTTCATCGCTTATCGGTTTCATCTCTCTATATCCAACCAAAAATAAAACAACACTAAGTGCAACAATAAGAATGGCTTTAAGCTTCAATTTCATCCCCTCCTATCCCCATTGTTAACGGAGATTTGAGGTTCTATACACTACTTTACTAAATACGTTAAACTCTTCGAATAGCCTAAATAATCAAGGAAAAAGTTACTTACAGATGTCCCAATTGCAATTGTAATTAAGATGAGTAATACTCGCGTCTGCAGCACTTTTCCGGACTTCATTAAACGCTCAATGTGAATGCCTTGCAAAGCCCACCACGTAATGGTAATAAACAATAAATGCGAAACAATGGCAATCAGTGCTTGTTGCCCTAAAAGTTGTGCCAAAAAATCGACCCCTTTTTACTCAGCTACTACTTATGAAAGAATATAAAAACGATACCATAATAAGTAGGAGCCACACTTTTTCAAATGCACATAGACATCTTACATTTTACATCGTGATTTTCTTTCAAAAAACGTATATCTACATTACAAGTTAACACAAAATAAAAAGCGCAGAGTACTGACTCCACACCTTTTATTTTCACTATTGTACCACGTTCCCTAAGAAGAAGAAATCTTTCATTAATGGAAAATATTCATAAAAGAAATTGTACCCAATCATCGGCATAATCCCTAGTATTACAATCGAAATTGCACAAAGGCTCATAACAACCTTTATATTTAATGGTAACCGTATCCTCTCTTCTGTCTCTCCGGTGCGGAAAAACATTTGTTGTAAAATACGGAAATAATATACGAATGAAACAACTGTCGTACCCATCATAATCGAAGCTAGTACGTAATGTGCTGGCTCTACATGAAGCGCGCCTAAAAAGATGTTAATCTTTCCAATGAAGCCAGCCGTCCCTGGTATCCCGGCCAGCGATAAAATAAAGATTGTCATCATGATCGCTGCAAATGGTGATTTCTTATATAATCCGGTGAAAATCGTTATATTTTCCTTATCGTTTTGTAAGATTAAGCCGTGGATAATGGCAAACGCGCCTATATTCATAAGCATGTATGCCAACATATAAAACCACATGCTATCCAGCGTAAATGGTGATAATGCCACAAGTGGAACGAGCAAATACCCAGCATGCGCAATGCCTGAATAAGCAAATAAACGTTTTACGTTGTATTGTTTTAACGCGACTACATTCCCAACAATCATCGTAATACTTGCTAGCACCGCAATATATATACTCATATGCCCATATAAAGATTTCATATCTCCTTGTATTAATACACTTGCAAAAACCATAAGGAACAAACGAATAATGAGTAGGAACCCAGCAATTTTAGAAATCGTTCCAAGAAAGGCAGTAACAGGTGTAGTCGCTCCTTCATACACATCAGGTGCCCACATATGAAACGGCACTGTGGCAATTTTAAATGAGAGACCGACTAGCAATAAAAGAAATGCCAGAGCTAGCAATAACTGAATACCACTAGCGAGCTCCCCAGTGAGTACCTTTTGCATATCTACAATGTTAGTTGAACCTGTAATACCGTATAAATAACTCATTCCGAAGAGCGTGATCGCCGTTCCAATTCCTCCGCTAATGACATATTTCATTGCCGCTTCATTTGATGCACGGTTCTTTTTTCGTATTCCTACTAAAATATAAGAAGAAAGTGAAAGTAACTCTAAACCAACGAAAAGGGTGATAAAGTCAACACTAGAAGCCATGAACATCGCACCAAGAAGTGCCATTAAAAATAAGTAATAATATTCGCCCTTATCTTCAATCGGATTCTTCTTATCATCGCTCATTGCGATGCATAAAATGAGAGCTGAGGCGCCTAATAACAACGTTTTAAACCCTTTTGAAAATCCATCTAACACAAACGATCCGTTTAAAATATCTCCAGCTGGTTCGCTATATAGCGTAATTAATGAAACAATTGCTAATACGATGGCAGCGATCGCACCAAGAGCTACATATCTATGATTCAGCTTAAAAAACAAATCACATATGGAAAGAAGGATGGCGGCCCCGAGAATAATAAATTCTGGCACCATTAGATGCCACGATAAGCTAAGTAACGTATTCATATCCATCCTACTTCACCCCCAATGTTTTCAATGTATTTTGAAGCGGATCCCCTAGTATCTCTGGCATAACTCCAATTACAATAATACAAAAGATAAGTAGTAAAACAGGGACGTACTCCCATCCGTGTATATCAGACTTTGCTTCCCACTCTTTCTTTCCAAATGTCACTTGAAGTGTCGCTCTTAATACGTATACAGCAGTTAAAATGATGCCAATCACACCGACTGCAGCAATGACGGGCTCTCCTTGAAATAAACCGAGAAAGGCAAGAAATTCGCTAACAAACCCAGACATCCCTGGTAATCCAAGCGATGCCATTCCTCCTGCTAAGAAGAAGCCACTAAGTACTGGGACACTTTTTGCGAGTCCACCAAGCGCTGTAATTTCTGATGTTCCGAAACGTTGTTCTATAACACCGAGTAAGAAAAACAGCAAGGCTGCAATTAAACCGTGCGATACAACCTGAAATAACGCCCCTTGTGTACCCGGTGCATTAAGTGACGCAAGTCCCATTAACACAATTCCCATATGCGAAATACTAGAGTAAGCCAGTACTTTCCTAAAGTCCGTTTGGATGAGCGCTAAAAAGGCACCGTATAATAAATTAATTACACCTAATATCGCAATTAGCGTTGCAACATCGTGAAAATATTCCGGGAATAGCCCTTTTCCAAAGCGAATAATACCGTATGCTCCAATCTTTAACAAAACTCCAGCATGAAGCATAACTACAGCTGGATGCGCTTCTATGTGCACATTGACCATCCAACGGTGCAACGGAAAAACAGGTAGTTTAATTGCAAAGGCAATCATTATGGAAATAAATACACCAAGCTGCAAGCTACTTGGGATGATGAGTTCTCCTTCTGCACTTACGCTTCTTAATATCTCTTTCAGCTCCACAATATTTGTTGTACCTGTTTTCGCGAACAAAATTGAGAAAACAATGAGCAAAACAGCTGAGCCAATACCGTTATATATTAAATAACTATACGCAGCCTTTTCGCTCGACAATTTTCCCCACTTCCCAATCAATAAGAACATTGGTGGCAACGTAATTTCAAAGAAGATAAAAAACAACATTAGATTTTGAGCAGCAAAGACGCCGAGCATCCCTATTTCTAGCATGAGTAACAGCATATAAAATGCTTTTAAATTTCTTTTAATAGAAAAGGCTGCAATTGCTGCGAGCATCGCTAGAAGAGCCGTCAACACCATCATAACAAGCGACAAACCATCAATACCGAGCTCGTAATAAATAGAAAACCACCTTTTATCTACCGCTGTAAAATCTCCGAACTTAATCCATTTCACCTTTTCATCAAATAGTGACAAACTCTTTCCAGAAGCATATGTACAAGCGAGGACGATAGCGATTCCAAATGGAAGTGCCGTCCCAAATAAACCAAGCGCCCGCACTGTACGCAATTCCTTTTTCGGTGTTAATACAAGCAATAAAATTCCTAAAAGCGGGGAAAAAATGAAGAACGTTAACAACAAATCATTCATCGTAAATCCCCTCCTGTATAGAGCAAAATAATGACGAGTACAGCGAGCGAAACCGCCGTTACAGTACCGTACACTTGTACATTCCCGTTTTGAAGTTTCGATCCAAGATTACTTGTGCCTTTAACTACGCTTCCAATTAAAACTGCAATTCCCTCGACTACATACACTTCAAATAAGCGAAGCACATGAGCGATTCCTTTCGTAATAGGGATCACCGTCATGTTGTATAGTTCATCCACATAATATTTTTCTTTCAAAAGATTATAAAGCGAGGTTTCCGTACCCCCAGCCCAATCTCTAGAAATTGATTTCTTGCCATATATGAAATATGCAAGAGCGATTCCCGCAAATGAAACGAGCGTCGCAACAATCATAATCCAAACTGGCCCATGCGCTTCTTCAACCTTGAACCCTACATCTTTCGTCAACCAATCTCCGAGAAACGTACCGAACCATGGTGTATTTATATATCCTGCCACTACTGCGAGAACGCCGAGAACAATCATTGGATACGTCATAACGCGGGGCGACTCATGCACATCTTCCTTCGTCTTCGTTTCTCCGGTAAAGACAAGAAAGTATAGGCGGAACATATAAAACGCTGTCAAAAACGCCGCAATTACTGCTAAAGTAAATAAAACGTAATTGCCATTCATCCAAGTCGCCGCTAAAATTTCATCTTTGCTGAAAAAACCGGAAAGGAGCGGAACACCGCTAATGGCAAGGGTACCTATTAGAAATAGCGTACCAGTTACTTTCATCTTCTTCTGTAAACCGCCCATTTTATTAATGTTTTGCGTATGCACTGCATGAATTACACTTCCTGCTGCCAAAAATAGTAGTGCTTTAAAAAAAGCATGTGTCGTTAAATGGAAGACGCCAGCTACATAACCTGCAGAACCTAACGCAAGCATCATATATCCAAGCTGGCTAACTGTAGAATAAGCAAGTACTCTCTTTATATCTGTTTGCACGAGACCGATAGAGGCCGCAAAGATTGCAGTGAAAGCTCCAACGATTGCCACGGTCTGCATCGCCACTGTACTTGCTGAAAATAGAGGGAACATCGTCGCTACTAAATATACGCCTGCTGCAACCATCGTCGCGGCGTGAATAAGTGCCGAAACAGGCGTTGGCCCCTCCATTGCATCTGGCAACCACGTATGAAGCGGGAACTGACCTGATTTCCCCATCGCCCCGATAAAAATTAATATCGCTGTTATCGTAATCATGTAAGGAGGTAAATCCCCTGTATAAATCGCCCTAAATATTGCGTCATATTCAAAACTACCTGCGTACCAAAAAATTAAAATCATCCCGATAAATAAACCAACATCCCCAATACGGGTCATAATAAAAGCCTTTTTTGCAGCAGCCTTCGCTTCTTCTTTAAAGAAATAAAAACCGATAAGTAAAAATGAGCCAAGGCCAACTAATTCCCAAAATATATAAAGCTGTAATAAATTCGTTGATATAACAAGCCCTAACATCGCAAATGTAAAGAGTCCTAAATATGCGTAAAAGGTTGGTAATCGTTCATCACCTTTCATATAACCTTTCGAATACACATGTACAAGCAGACTCACAAGCGTAACGATAAATAACATTAAAGCTCCTAATGCAGTCACCTCAAAGCCGAATGATATATCCACATCTCCAGCTCTAAGCCACACCCACTTATGCTTCACGCTTGCTTCTGAAAACCTTTCTATTAACACAAGTACCGCAAGTATAAAGGAGAGAAAGACGAAAAAAATACTAAGTACGCTGCTTCCTTCTCTAATTTTCTTCCCGAATATAATAAGTAACAAAAACGAAACGAGTGGGAAAAGCGGTATGAGCCATGCATAATCGATCATTGTTTCCTTCCCCCTTTTTCGGTCACAATGCTATCCTTTGAGCGTATCCATTTCATCCACCTGAACTGTCGTACGATTACGATACAAAGCAATTAAAATAGCGAGTCCTACCGCCGCTTCTGCTGCCGCTACAGCCATCGTAAACAGTGAGAAAATTTGACCTGTTAAATTCGGAAATAGGCCTAATTTACTAAACGCCACTAAGTTTAAATTGGCAGCATTCAGCATTAATTCGATACAAACTAATACGATTACTGTATTCCGCTTTGTTAAAGCTCCAAATAGACCGATGCAAAACAAAATAATCGCAAGTGTTAAATATGCAGAAGCCGGAACGCTACTCATTGGAATCCTCCTCTTTCTCGTCCTTTTTCGCAAGTATAATCGCGCCAACGAGTGCTACAAGTAAAATAACTGAAGTTAGTTCAAATGGAATAATATATTTTGAATAGAGAAGCGTACCGATTTGAAGTGTGTTGTTTTCATGGAGAGGTAAACTTCCTTGTGTGCTTTCATTTGCAAAATCAACATTATTAACAGCGAAATACATAACCGCTCCAAATGCTACAACTGCAAAGAAGATAATCCATTTTCGAAGAGTAAGACGCGATTCATTTTCCGCGTTATGTTTCGTTAACATAATGCCGAAAATCATAATAATTGTGATTGCACCAGAGTAAAGTAAAATTTGTGCAACGCCTATAAATTCAGCTGATAAAAGAAAATACAAACCTGCAATGCTGAGAAATGTCAGAACGAGAGCTAGCATCATGTGCATAACTTTCGTTAAGTTCAACATAAGAACACCGCCGATAATTGCAGACAAGGATAGTATAAAGAATGCTACAAACTCGCCATTCATGCCTTATTCTCCTTCCTGACGTTTTCGTCGTTTTCGTCAAGCCACTGCAAATTTTTAAATAAGTCATCACGTGAATATTCCGCGAGTTCAAAGTTATTTGTCATGACAATTGCCTCTGTCGGGCAAACTTCTGTACATAAATCACAAAGAATACAAATTTCAAAATTAATATCATACGTGTCGATAATTTTTCCTTTTTTCGTAGGATCTGGATGTTTCTTTCCTGTTAACTGAATACAGTCTGTCGGACAAATGTTAGAGCATTGATTACAAACAATACATTTCTCCGGATAAAATTTTTGAATCCCCCGAAAACGGTCTGGCAACGGCAACGGCTGATTTGGATAATCATACGTTACCTTCTTCTTGCTCAAATTACTTAATGTATATTTTAATCCTTTAAATAGTCCTTTCATCTCTTACTGGCACCCCCCTCATAGATTAGAAGAATAACTCCTTAATCAATGCCGTTAAGAAAATATTTGCAAGTGCAATCGGCAATAATACTTTCCATCCAAACTCCATTAACTGGTCACCTCTTATACGTGGGAACGTGACGCGGAACCAAATTAATAGAAAGACTACACTGCTAAATTTCAAAGCAAACCATACGGCACCTGGGATAAATCCAAGAAACATGACTGGATTCCATCCGCCTAAAAAGAGCACTGTAATTAACGATGCCATCCCGAAGAAATATACGTACTCTGAAAGCATGAAAAACGCCCAGCGAAAACCTGAGTATTCCGTATGATATCCAGAAACAAGTTCTGACTCCGCTTCTGGCAAATCGAATGGTGTCCTATTTAACTCTGCCACTGCTGCGATTAAGAAAACAACGAAGCCAATTGGCTGTACGAAAATGTACCAAACCTTCTCCTGCGCCGCTACAATCTCATTTAAATTCAGGCTACCAGCTAGCAAAACGATACCAATTACACTCATTACGAGCGGAATCTCATAAGAAATCATTTGCGCTGCCGCACGCATCCCTCCTAAAAGGGAATATTTATTATTTGATGCCCATCCCCCAGTTACAACACCTATCGTCGTAATACCGGAAACAGCAATATAATAAAGTAGCCCGACTCCAATATCTGCAAATTGAAATTTATCAGTGAACGGGATAACTGCAAGCACCATAAATGCTGGTGCAAATGCAATGACAGGTGCTAATATAAACAGCGGTTTATCTGCTGCTTTCGGAATACTATCTTCTTTCAATAATAGTTTTAAAACATCAGCTACCGTTTGCAGTAAACCGAATCGGCCTCCAACCTGGTTTGGTCCAATCCGCCCTTGCATAAACCCCATCACTTTCCGTTCTGCCAAAATTCCATATGTAACGAAGCCAAGGACTGCAAATAGTAGAAGCACCGCTAATCCGAAAAAAATGAAGAAATTCGTCCAGCTTGAAGGTGATTGTAAGAGCGTCTCAATCATTAGCCATCAACCTCCCCAAGTACAATATCAACTCCACCTAAAATCGTAATTAAATTAGCGATGTTTTCACCTTTTAATAACTTCGGTAAAATTTGCAAGTTATAAAAAGATGGTCTACGAAACTTCAAACGGTACGGCTCTTTCTTTCCATCACTTGCGATATAACAACCAATCTCTCCGCGCGGCGATTCTATACGTACGAACGCTTCTCCCTTAGGTGCCTTAATAATTTTCGGTACTTTTGCCAGCACAGCTCCATCTTTCGGGAACTGTTGAACCGCTTGCTCAACAATCTTTAAAGACTCCTCGATTTCTTGCATTCGGCAAACGTAGCGATCCCAAGCATCTCCCACGCTTCCAACAGGAATATCAAAATCAAAACGATCATAAATTGAATACGGCTCATCTTTGCGAAGATCCCAGTTTACCCCGGTGCACCGCAAATTTGCTCCGCTTAAAGAATACGAGATCGCTTCTTCCGCGCTATATATACCAACGCCTTTCACACGATTTAAGAAAATCTCATTACCGCTAACAAGATCATGATAACCTGCTAATTGCTCCCTCATATACGGAACAAACTCTTCCACCTTTTCAATCCAACCATCTGGCGCATCCCACTTCACACCGCCAACTCTCATATAGTTAAAAGTAAGCCGTGCCCCACATAATTCATTTAATAAATTTATAATCATCTCTCGTTCACGAAACGCGTACAGAAACGGGCTGACCGCTCCTATATCAAGAAGATTCGTCCCCCACCAAACGAGATGGCTCGCAATTCTTCCTAGCTCCATCGCAAGTACTCGCAAGTATTCGGCACGCTCTGGAATTTCAAGTCCCACCATCGTCTCTACAGCATGGCAAATGACGTAATTATTCGTCATGGCTGATAAATAGTCCATTCGATCTGTATAAGGAATAATTTGCGTATACTGTAAGCTCTCAGCAATCTTTTCCGTCCCGCGATGCAAGTACCCAATAACCGGTGTAGCTTCTTTAATAATTTCCCCGTCAATCTTAATTACGAGCCTGAACACACCATGTGTACTCGGATGCTGAGGTCCTACATTCAAAAGCATCTCTTCCGTGCGGATCATAGCTACACCTCCACATCATACGGTTCATAGTCTTTTCTAAGCGGATATCCTACCCAATCATCTGGCATTAAAATACGCGTTAAATTCGGATGCCCTTTAAATACAATGCCTAGCAAATCGTACGCTTCTCTCTCCGGCCAGTCAGCCCCTTTCCAAAGCGCTGTCACAGACTCGACTTGCGGCGCTTCCCGGTCTAGTTTTACCTTCACCGCTACCGATCGTTTCTTGCCATATGAAAACAAATGAACATACACTTCCATATGTGTCACAAAATCCGTCGCATGTAGCTCTGACATATAATCAAAAGCAAGTCCCTCATGGAATCGCAGTGACTCCATCACTTCATAATATTTTGCGGGATCCACCACAAGAGTTGGCACATCCTTTGACAATTTATTAATATAGGAATCTACTAATGCACCCTTTCCTAACTTCTCCCTAATAGCCTCAACATACTGATTTAAATGTGGTTGATTTACGGACGGTTCTTCCTGCTTCGGCTCATCCTCTTTCTTACCTTCAGCTCCCTTTGTCTTCGCTCTTGCAGCCGCTGCAATTGCCTTGGCCTTTTCATCTCCCGAATCCCCATCACCTTGCAAGGCTTTCTGCTTCGCTAATGCTGCCGCTTTTGCCTTGGCTTTCGCTTTTTCTTCTTCCGTTACTTCTTCTGTCCCTTCTCTTTTCTGTTTCGCTAACGCCGCCGCTTTTGCTTTTGCAGCTGCTGCCGCCTTCGCCTTGGCTTTCGCTTTTTCTTCTTCCGTTACTTCTTCTGTTCCTTCTCTTTTTTGCTTCGCTAACGCTGCCGCTTTTGCTTTTGCTGCCGCTGCTGCCTTCGCCTTCACTTTCGCTTTTTCTTCTTCCGTTACTTCTTCTGTTCCTTCTCTTTTCTGCTTCGCTAACGCTGCCGCTTTTGCTTTTGCTGCCGCTGCTGCCTTCGCCTTGGCTTTCGCTTTTTCTTCTTCCGTTACTTCTTCTGTTCCTTCTCTTTTCTGCTTCGCTAACGCTGCCGCTTTCGCTTTTGCTGCCGCTGCTGCACGTCGTTTTGCTTCTTCTATAGTAATATCATCATTTTTTGGTAGCGCTTTCTCTTTTTCTTGATCTTCTGCCTCAAGCTCACTTATTTCCGCCTCGTGTTTCGCTACAAGGCGTTTTCTCGCTTCTTCTTTTGCACGCCTAGCTGCTTCTTTTTTCAAATCCTCTAAATCTTTGTTTGGATTACTCATTTATTCGTCACCTGCTTCCCGGTCTTTGCTTCGTAACGAATTTTTTCTTTTAATTTATTAATTCCATAAATTAAAGCAGCCGGATTTGGGGGACAACCAGGAATATACACATCAACTGGTACGATTTGGTCTACACCTTTCACAACAGCATATGAATTTACATACGGACCACCTGCTGTCGCACAAGATCCCATCGCAATAACCCATTTCGGTTCGGGCATTTGATCATATAAACGCCGAACAATAGGAGCCATCTTCTTCGTTACTGTTCCCGATACAATCATGACGTCCGATTGCCTTGGTGAAGTTCGAAAAAATGACCCAAATCGATCTAAATCGTAATGTGATGAGCCTACCCCCATCATTTCAATTGCACAGCATGCCAGTCCGAATGTCATCGGCCATAAAGAGTTGCTCCTCGCCCATCCTTTCAACTGTTCCAATGTAGAAAAAAAGATATTTCGTTCTAATTCTGCTCGCTCATTTGGATGTAATTCCTCAAAATTTATAACCATTGTAACACCTTCTTTTTCCAAGCATACGCTAATCCAACTAGCAACATTACAACAAAGATGAGCATTTCAATTAATGCAAATAAACCTAGCTTGTCATACGCAACAGCCCACGGATATAAAAATAAAGTTTCTACATCAAAGATCACAAACAATAAAGCGAAAATATAATAACGAGCATGAAACCGAATATTTGCATCATGAAAAGGCTCAATTCCACTCTCATACGTCGTCGCCTTTGCTGCACTTGGTTTATTTGGGCGCAGCATCCTTCCTAATGTAAGAGCCACTACCGGCAGCAATATACCTAATAGCAAGAAAATCAAAACGATCATATAACTATTTTCATATACACTTGCCATTGTGAAACCCTCCCCCCTAAATTAAGAACAAGTTCACATAGTAAACAATATGTCCTAGTTGCAGTAATTATTATTTTTAAATTTTTCTAAATAATACAACTATTCTAATCATTATAGCAAACTTCAAATTCCTATGTCGATATGTTGGGAGACAGAAACAAGAATTATTAAAATCTATCTTTACAACTTGCTATAATTGTGCAAAATAAATATAAAACTTATATATGCTTTTCAAGAAACCGTAGGTGATATAAATGAAAAAACAAACACATGTAAGTATTCTTATAAGCATTGTATTGCTGTCTATAACGCTTCACTATGTAGCAATGCCTTTTGTATATGAATACTCATTTCCTTTTCAGCTATTAATCGGAACGAGCACCCTATTAATTGATATTATCGCTTGTAGTTATATACTTTATTTTTCAAACATGAAAGAAGGACTATCTCGTTTATTTTGGATCATATTATCTGTTGGAGCTCTCTCTTATTTTATCGGTGATATAGTCGTTGCCTATCAGCGTTTAATTGTAAAGGACTTCTATACGTTCGTTGATCCATCTGACTTTTTTTACTTACTTTTTTTAGTTAGCTTTACGTTTGCCTTTCTATACGAAATCATTTATAACCGAGATTTATTAGAAAAACTTTTTATGCTATGTGATATTTGTATTATCGTTACAGCCCAATTTACTTTAAGTTACTACTTACTTATTGAACGAACTATTCATATCTTTACAACATCCTATATCGACATATTTGTTCAACTTACCTATCCAATGGCTGATTTACTCTTTCTCTTAATAGGAATCAACCTTTTATTCAAACCACTATCCTTATTACCTAAAAAGGTCGGTGCACTTCTTGGCAGTGCTTTAATTTTATATGCTACTACAGATGCGATTTATGCTTATATAAAATACTTCATACCAGAGTATTCTATGTTTACAGTTACTCCTTTCTATCAAGTAACCTTAGTACTAGTAGCAATCGCCTGTATTCTCCATACAAAAAAGCCTGAAAAACAAGAACAAGTACTACTAACACCTAAAATTGGCGAATCAATCCGATTATCATTACCGTATATTTCGGTAGTAATGCTTATTGTTTTTATATTAGTTGAATACGTTTTTGCGCCTATTATAGTAATCGGACTTATAATAACTTTTTCTTTCGTTCTCATACGTCATAGTTTAGTTCGAAAACAAAATAAAATATTATTGATCGCTCAAATGCAATTCAACTCAGAACTCGAGAAACAAATTAAACTACGTACAGAAGATTTAGTAGAACAGAAAAATGAACTCTATCATAATCAACAAATGTTTAAATCTTTATACGAGCATCATCCAGATCCAATTTTCACATTAGATTTGTACGGTAATTTTCTCAAAGTAAATAACGCTGGTACTACTTTACTCGGTTATCAAACGAATGAATTATTAAACCAGCCTTACTATTCACTCATATACGAAGAAGATTTAGAAGAAATGATTAACGCCTTTCATCGCGTGAAAAAGGGATATTCTATTTCTTTAGAAATACGGGCTTACCATAAAAACAGAGATATTTACTACTTGCACGTTACCGCCGTACCGATCTTTTTAAAGGAGAAAATTTCTGGGGTTTATTTAATGATTAAAGATATTACGGAAAGCAAACAACAACAAGAACAAATCAACTTCCTAGCATACCATGATACTTTAACAGAGCTTGCAAATCGTCGTGCATTTCATCAACATTTAGAACAGGCAATTGCGCGAGCAAAAATATCGAAAAAGCCTTTTGCTGTTATGTTTCTCGACCTAGACCGTTTTAAAGTTATTAATGATACCCTCGGTCATCGAGTAGGAGACCTATTGCTCATCGCAGTAGCAAAAAGGCTCGAAAGAATAGCAACATCAAATATGAAACTCGCGCGGCTAGCTGGGGATGAGTTCACAATCCTTATCGAGAATTACAAAAAAAAGCCAGATGTCCAAAAAATAGCTGATAGGATTGTAGCGGCCATGAATGAGCCATTTGAAATCGAAAATCAACATTTACAAATCTCACCGAGCATCGGAATTGCAATATATCCTGAAGCAGGTGAAGATGCGCTATCCATTTTGCAGCATGCTGATATGGCCATGTACGAAGCAAAGAATAAAGGAAAAAACGGTAGCTCTCTTTACACGAAAGAACTATATAAAAAAATGGAACGAAAAGCTCGAATTGAAAAAGATTTGCCAATCGCTTTAGTAAACAAAGAATTTTATCTCGTTTATCAACCACAAATTGATACGACAACAAATAAAATTATCGGTGCTGAAGCTTTAATACGATGGAAACACCCGCTATTAGGTGACATTTCACCATGTGAGTTTATTCCAATTGTAGAAGAGACGCCACAAGTAGTCCCACTTGGACATTGGGTATTACAAGAAGCTTGTCTCCAATTAAAAATATGGCATACCTTTGGCTACCAAAATTTAAAAATAAGTGTTAATTTATCCGCAAAAGAATTCCGACAAGATCAATTAATCGAAAACATTTCACAAATATTAAACGACGTGCAAGTCGACCCAAAATATGTAACCCTTGAGTTAACAGAAAGAATTGCAATGATTGACGAGAAAGAAACGTTATTGAGACTGAAGCAATTAAAAGAGTACGGTATCCAAACTTCCATTGATGACTTCGGTACTGGGTATTCTTCTCTTGCTTATTTATCAATTTTTCCAATCGACACATTAAAAGTACCGAGAGAATTTACACAATTAGCTGATCATCGTCCTGAAGAACGAGCCATCGTTTCTACAATACTTTCCCTCGCAAATACTTTAAATCTTTCAGTCGTTGCCGAAGGAATTGAAACCGAAAAACAACTTAAGTTTCTGCAAAAACATAAATGTAAATATATGCAAGGTTACTATTTCAGTAAACCACTTACTAGTAATCAATTTATAAAATTTCTACAAAAAACCCCCAGTATGAACAAATAATTCATACTGGGGGTTTTATAGTGCTAAATTTTTTTCTCATAATATTCTTCTGCAATCTCTTCGTAAAAAGCTGCAGATGTCGTATAGAAATATGGAATTAACCATAAGAATCCAATCCCTAACGTAATACAACTTAATATAAACCAGCCAATAAAACTTAAACATAAAATGAAATACTCCATCTTATGTCCATCCATCATACGACGACTTTCTGTAATAGCTTGGTTCAGTGAATACTCAGGATGATCGTTTATAATAAAGTATGTCATCGCATAAGAAAATGATTTAATAATACCTGGAATAATGAACAATAACGTCCATAAGAAAAGATAAAGATTTACTAATAAATATAATAAAAATGATTTTAGAAATCTCTTTCCCTCTGAAAACCAAATGAATACATTACCAATACTAGCTTGCTTTTCACGAAGGATATTTAAACCAAGGTAATATCCACCTAAAGTTAACGGTCCAGTAACAAAAAATGAAAGAATATTCGTTGAAAGTGAACCATTTGTTTTTTGCCAACCGAAAATCAAAGAAAATCCCCAATCAACACTAAAACTAAAAGCCGTGATAAGAATTGAAATGAGTAGTGTAGCTCCAACAGCTAATCCCCATTTCCCTTCTAATGAATCTAGTGCTTCTCCTTTTAAATCACTAATCATGCGTAGCCTCGCCTCCTATACACAATAATTCTATTAGTATAGCATGTTCCTATTGAAATTCACCTTTTGAAATGTAGCGATAAAAGTGTGCTGTCGTCGTACTCATATACGGACTAAGCCAAAGAAATCCTATTCCAAAAGTAAGCAGCGCTAAAATAGCCCATCCTATGAAGCTCAGCCATAAAAGAAACAAATCTAACTTATGACCCTTCATAAGATTCTTACTTTCCTTCATCGCCTGCGAAACACTATATTCTGGATTTTCAATCATCACATAGTACGTCAGTGCATAAGAAAAATACATCACAATCATACCAACAATTGAAATTGCTAATAGTACGAAGAAAGCTATTGCAAATGACGTATTCCCTTCTTCACCTAACAATGCAAATAAGCCTATTAACAGCATCGGAATCCATGTACCTGTATATAACAAAATCGCAAGCATTGCCCACATTGTTTTCATCATTCTTTTAAAGCCACGAAATCCTTCGAATAAGTAATCTACTTTAGCATCTTCTCGTTTACTAATCTGTAAAAATACATTTGTATAACCATATGACGTAATCCCATACGATGCGTTACTCAAAATTATCATAATGCAATAGAAAATCCCAAATGTAATAGCTGCTCCAATTGACATCGTTTCCGCCTCAACTGACCCAGCTAAGCTAACAACTAAGAAAAATATAATAATTCCTGGAATTAATAATATAAACATTGCAGCCATCGAAACGACATAACTTAAAATAAAATATAAAATCGTTGATCCAACACCTAGTCCCCATTTCCCCTTTAAAGAGTACAATGCTTCTCGTTTCATTTCACCGACCATTGATTCATCCCCTTCATAAAATATAAATTGTTGTACACTTCTACTTATACAAGCATCAATATAATTATACCAGTTTTGTAAAATTATCCATAAAATACACAAAAAAAAATCCGTAAAGGCAAGGCCCTTACGGATTTTTTTACTTCATATCAGAAACATTTAAACGGTTCACAGCACGTTGTAATGCCATTTCTGCACGTCTAAAGTCAACATGTGCTTGTTTGTCTTGCATACGTTGCTCAGCGCGACGCTTCGCTTCATTTGCACGATGGATATCGATATGGTTTGCTTCTTCAGCAGATGATGATAATACAGTTACTTTATCTGGACGAACTTCGATAAAGCCACCACTTACTGCTACATAATCAGTGTGTCCACCATTTTTCAGACGAACCGCACTAATTTTTAATGGTGCAACAGTTGGAATGTGACCTGGTAAGATCCCCATTTCCCCACTCTCTGCTTTTACACTTACCATTTCTACTTCTTTTTCGTAAACCGGTCCATCAGGAGTTACAATACTGACTGGAAATGTCTTCATACTTCGTCCCTCCTAAGGCCTTACGCCATCATTTTCTTCGCGTTCTCAATAACTTCTTCAATGCTACCAACAAGGCGGAATGCATCTTCTGGAAGGTCATCATATTTTCCTTCTAGAATTTCTTTGAAGCCACTAACTGTATTTTTTACAGGTACGTAAGAACCTTTTTGACCTGTAAACTGCTCAGCTACGTGGAAGTTTTGAGATAAGAAGAATTGAATACGACGAGCACGATGTACAACTAACTTATCTTCTTCAGATAACTCATCCATACCTAAGATAGCGATGATATCTTGAAGTTCTTTGTAACGTTGTAAAGTTTGCTGCACTTGACGTGCTACTTCATAATGCTCTTCTCCTACGATTTCTGGAGAAAGTGCACGAGATGTAGATGCTAATGGATCTACGGCTGGGTAAATACCCATTTGTGTTAAACGACGCTCTAAGTTTGTTGTTGCATCTAAGTGAGCGAATGTTGTAGCTGGTGCTGGGTCAGTATAGTCATCGGCTGGTACATATACCGCTTGGATAGACGTGATAGACCCTTTATTTGTAGATGTAATACGCTCTTGTAATTGACCCATTTCTGTTGCAAGTGTTGGTTGGTAACCTACCGCAGATGGCATACGACCAAGAAGGGCAGATACTTCAGAACCAGCTTGCGTGAAACGGAAGATGTTATCGATGAACAGAAGTACGTCTTGTCCTTGCTCATCACGGAAATGCTCAGCCATTGTTAAACCTGTTAATGCAACACGTTGACGTGCTCCAGGTGGCTCATTCATTTGTCCGAATACCATCGCAGTTTTCTTGATTACGCCAGAATCGCTCATTTCATGGTATAAGTCATTACCCTCACGAGTACGCTCACCTACACCAGCGAATACAGAGATACCACCGTGCTCTTGTGCGATGTTGTTAATTAATTCCTGAATTAATACTGTTTTACCTACGCCGGCACCACCGAATAGGCCGATCTTACCACCCTTAATGTAAGGAGCAAGTAAGTCTACTACTTTAATACCAGTTTCAAGAATTTCTACTTTAGTAGATAATTCTTCGAATGCAGGTGCTTGACGGTGAATTGGATCACGGTGTACATCCGCAGGAAGTTCACCATCTAAGTCAATTGCATCACCTAATACGTTGAATACACGACCAAGTGTTGCATCACCAACTGGTACAGAGATTGCTTTACCAGTATCTTCTACTTCTGTGCCACGAACAAGTCCATCTGTGGAAGACATCGCAACTGTACGAACTGTATCATCACCTAAATGAAGTGCAACTTCAAATGTTAAGTTCATGCTTCCGTTTTCGTTGCTTTGTTTTACCGTAAGGGCGTTGTAGATTTCTGGTAGCTTTCCGCCATCAAACTTAACGTCTACAACCGGACCCATGATTTGCGTAACGCGCCCTTTATTCATCGGGTTCCCTCCTAGCTTTCTTTTAATTAGCCAGCTTTCTAAGCGAAGTCGGCTTTTAATTTTTTATTAGTTTAGCTACAGCGGTTA
Source organism: Bacillus sp. MYb78 (assembly GCF_002975115.1). Taxonomy (NCBI): domain Bacteria; kingdom Bacillati; phylum Bacillota; class Bacilli; order Caryophanales; family Bacillaceae; genus Bacillus; species Bacillus sp. MYb78. The sequence goes on along the minus strand of NZ_PCOB01000007.1, from coordinate 173,191 downwards.
GAATGTTCGGTGGCTTCGCTTTTTCCTACGAGGCACAAATCGCCTCTACGTCAAAAGCTCCCTCCCCCTCTCATTCTGAACGAACCGCTTACGCCTTTTAATACTATTCTAACGCTGCTGCTCCACCAACGATTTCCGTAATTTCTTGCGTAATCGCTGCCTGACGCGCACGGTTGAATGAAAGTGTAAGTGAATCGATAACTTCCATTGCGTTGTCTGTAGCACTCTTCATTGCTGTCATACGCGCTGCGTGCTCACTTGCTTTACCATCTAGTAATGCACCGTACACTAAGCTTTCTGCGTATTGTGGCAATAATACTTTTAAAATTTCTTCTTCAGAAGGTTCGAATTCATAAGCTGTCGTCGGTTTGTCAGACGCCACATCAGTAAGCGGTAAAATTTTATTTTCCGTTACTTCTTGTGAAATTTTACTTACGTAATGGTTGTAGTAAATATACAGCTCATCATAAGCACCATCTGCGAACATCGCAATTGCTCGAGAAGCAAGATCTTTAATATCAGTAAATGATGGGTGGTCAGATAATCCAACTACTTCATCAATGATGTTAAAGCCGCGACGTTTTAAATAATCACGTCCTAGTCGTCCAAGTACAATAATTGAATATTGATTTGAATCCATATTATGACGTTCACGAATTACGTTACTTACTGTACGTAATACGTTACTGTTATAACCACCTGCTAGTCCGCGATCAGATGTAATAACGATGTATCCTGTACGCTTTACAGGACGCGCATTTAGCATTGGATGATTAATTCCTTTACTTCCTTGCGCAATGCTCGCTACTACTTCTTGAATCTTTTCCATATACGGAACGAAAGATTTAGCATTTTGCTCTGCACGGTTTAACTTAGATGCAGATACCATCTCCATCGCCTTCGTAATTTGACTCGTTTTCTTTGTCGAGGTAATCTTCGCTTTTATATCGCGTAAAGATGCCACAGGTTTTCACCACCTTTTTTCCGGAAGTTGGCACGATTAGTAAGAATCCTCTTCCTAATCTACGTTGCAAGATATTCTTGCTCATGATTGAAGGAAAAGAATAGGTGCACCTACTCTTTTCCTTTACATAACCGTCAGCAATCTCAGAGTCTGAGATGCCTTATATATTATCTAGCGTCGGCGGCTTGTACGAGCCGCTTCCGCTTTTATTAATCTAGTTCCGCCTCTTAGCCGATGAGGCTGAACAGTCGGCTTCACTTTTATTATTATTCAGAAGCTACGAATACTTTTTTAAATCCGTTAATTGCTGCTGCAAATTTGTCGTCATCCGCAAGTTTCTTAGTTGTGCGGATTTCTTCTAATAAGTCAGTCGCATTAGAATCTAACCAAGCATGGAATTCTTCTTCGAAACGAGTGATATCTACTACTGGGATATCATCTAGGAATCCACGTGTTAAAGCGTAAAGAATGATAACTTGTTTCTCTACACGTAACGGTTTGTGTAATCCTTGTTTTAATACCTCAACAGTACGAGCACCACGGTTTAATTTCGCTTGAGTTGCTTTATCAAGGTCAGAACCGAACTGAGCGAACGCTTCTAACTCACGGTAAGATGCAAGGTCAAGACGAAGTGTACCTGATACTTTACTCATTGCTTTAATCTGAGCAGATCCACCTACACGAGATACAGAAGTACCCGCATCGATCGCTGGACGTACGCCAGAGAAGAATAGGTCAGATTGTAAGAAAATTTGTCCATCCGTAATAGAAATTACGTTTGTTGGGATGTATGCTGATACGTCCCCTGCTTGTGTTTCGATGAAAGGTAGTGCAGTTAAAGAACCGCCGCCTCTTGCATCACTTAATTTTGCTGCACGCTCTAATAAGCGAGAATGTAAGTAGAATACATCCCCTGGATAAGCTTCACGACCTGGAGGACGACGTAATAGTAATGACAGCTCACGGTAAGCCGCTGCTTGTTTTGATAAGTCATCATATACTACTAATACGTGTTTACCATTGTACATGAACTCTTCACCCATTGTTACACCAGCATAAGGAGCTAAGTATAATAATGGAGCTGGTTGAGAAGCAGATGCAGTTACAACGATTGTGTACTCTAATGCACCGTGCTTACGTAGTGTTTCTACTACGTTACGTACAGTTGATTCTTTTTGTCCGATAGCTACATAGATACAAATCATATCTTCATCTTTTTGGTTAATGATTGTATCAAGTGCAACTGCTGTTTTACCAGTTTGACGGTCACCGATGATTAACTCACGTTGACCACGGCCAATTGGTACAAGAGCGTCGATCGCTTTAATACCTGTTTGAAGTGGCTCATGAACAGATTTACGATCCATTACACCTGGTGCTGGACTTTCGATTGGACGAGTGTTTGTTGTATTGATTGGGCCTAAACCATCAACTGGTTGACCTAATGGGTTTACAACACGACCAATTAGTTCTTTTCCTACTGGTACTTGCATGATGCGACCAGTACGACGAACTTCGTCACCTTCACGGATTTCTGTGTAAGGTCCTAAAATGATAATACCTACGTTGTTTTCCTCTAAGTTTTGTGCTAGTCCCATAACGCCGTTAGAGAACTCTACAAGCTCACCAGCCATAACGTTATCAAGACCATGAGCACGCGCAATACCGTCACCAACTTGGATAACTGTACCAACATCACTAACTTCGATTTCAGACTGATAGTTCTCGATTTGTTGCTTTATCAGTGCGCTAATTTCTTCAGCTCTGATGCTCATGTGCTTCACCCCTATCTATTCTTCATTAATTCACGCTGAATACGTGCTAATTTTCCTTGTAAACTTCCGTCATAAATGCGATTTCCAATGCGTACTTTAATTCCGCCTAGTAAATCTTCATCTACAACATTTTTCACGCGAATTGCATCTTTTCCCGTTCTCTTTGCAAATGCTTCTGCAATGTTAAGCTTCTCTTCTTCAGATAGAAGACGAATAGAATATACAGTTGCATCCGCTACGTTACGTTCTTCATTAGCAAGAACAACATATTCATCTGCAATTTCAGGTAAGATATCAATACGCTTGTTATCAATTAAAATATATAACGTATTTAAAATTGATTCAGAAACAGATCCGAATACGTTTGCAAGAAACGTTTTCTTCTGCTCTTTTGAAATGTTCGGTTGCGTTAAAAAGCTATGTAGTTCTCCGTTCTTTACATAAACGTTTTGTACAAGGCGTAATTCTTCTTCAAACATTTCTAATACGTGTTTTTCTTTTGCAATTTTAAAAAGAGCGACAGCATAACGTTTTGCTACAATCCCATTGCTCATCGCGCTTCTCCTACTTCTTTAATATAATCGCGAATTAACTTAACTTGATCTTCTTCTTTTAATTCTTTTTCAATTACTTTAGAAGCAATTTGAACAGATAAAGAAGCGACTTGTTCTTGTAAAGCAGCAATCGCTTGCTCTTTTTCGCGTTGAATTTCTTGTACAGCAGATGCTTTAATTGATTCTGCTTCTTCTTTCGCAGCAGCAACAATAACATCCTTTTGATCTACAGCTTGTTTTTTCGCTCTTTCGATTAACTCTTGTGCTTCAACACGTGATTGTTTTAACATTTCACGTTGTTCTTCTACTAACTTCTTCGCTTCAGCGTTACTTCTTTCTGCAGCGTCGATTTCATTAGTAACATGCTCTTCACGTTCTTTCATAATTCCCATTAAAGGACCCCACGCAAATTTGCGTAGCATTACTAATAGAATTAAGAAAATGAACAATGTATAAGCAATCGTTCCAAATGGAATGGCAGCTCCTAATAATAAAGTTGGCACAAGGATTCACTCCCTTCAAAATATCTAAATTGATCATATGAAAAAAAAAGACATACGTTTCGTTCATAAAGCAATGGCGAAGAAAGTTCGGAAAAACACTCTTCGCCATCTATGTAAGGGGAGTCTCCCTTATTTGTTCATTACGATGAATGCAATAACTACACCGATGATTGGAAGTGCCTCAACTAAAGCAACCCCGATGAACATAATTGTTTGAAGTGCGCCTTTTAATTCTGGTTGACGAGCAACACCTTCGATTGTACGTGATACGATAAGACCGTTACCAATACCTGCACCTAATGCTGATAAACCAATTGCAATTGCAGCTGCGATTACACCTAAACTCATTTAATTTGTCCTCCTTTGTATTATAAAAAAATAAATTTTTTCTTACTTAAATTATATTAATGGTCATGACTTACTTTATGAGCCATATAAACCATCGTTAACATAACGAAAATAAATGCTTGGATTGATCCAACGAATACACTGAATCCCATCCATGCTAACATTGGTACAAGCGCACCTAATGCTCCAAGGAATGATGCCCCGCCTAACTTAGCAAGTAATCCTAATAAGATCTCACCTGCATAAATGTTACCGAATAAACGAAGACCTAACGTTAATGTGTTAGCAAACTCCTCAATAACCTTTAATGGGAATAAGAATTTCATAGGTTGGAAATAACCTTTAACATACTCTTTCGTACCCTTCATCTTAATTCCATAATAATGGGTGAGGGTAACTACCATCACGGCTAATGTTAATGTAACTGCTGGATCAGACGTTGGTGACCTCCACCATGCAATATGTTCGCCAGCTTCAGTTGCTGAATACATGAATGGTAAACCAAGGAAGTTCGATACGATGATAAACATGATAAGCGTAACGCCAAGCGTTAAGAAACGTCCACCTGTTTTCCAGTCCATCGTACTATTGATAATCCCTTTCACGAAGTCAAACACCCATTCCATGAAGTTTTGCATCCCGGTTGGGCGAAGGGCTAAGCTGCGAGTTCCGATAACAGCGATTAAGAAAACAATAACTGCTGCTACAGTAACCATCATAACTGATGACAAATCGAACGTTAAACCTAGAAATTCAACTAATTTACCGTGTTCCACTAGTAATTCACCTCTCTTCCCTGCTCTTATACTCTAAATAAAGAAAATCTATGATCATGACAAGGTATCCTGTCAGCAATCCTACACCTAAGCCCCACATCGCAATTAACTCTTGATATTTGGCTGCAAATAAAATTAATAACCCAATCGTGGCGAATCTTGAATATGTACTTACAGCTGTCGCCTTAAACTTCACGTTTTCTCCATTTGTTACGCGATCTAACAGCTTGTCTGTTCTACGTGCAATGATGCGCAAACTAAGAAAACTGAAAATCGTTCCGATAATCAGTCCAAGAAATACATCCTTGTAAGAGGTAAATCCCCATCCTAGCACTAGAAGCGCAAGCAAGTAGTACATATATTTCTTTTGTCTTTGGACAAGTCCATGTACGTCTATCATCATTGCTCTCCCGAATAGTAATGTCGAATGAGTCGAATCATTGCGTATACCCCTGTTCCTAACCCGAGTAATAACCCTATAATAAGAAACAATGGAAACGTTCCAACCTTATTATCAATCCACTGCCCACCAAAGATTCCAACAAGTATAGAACCGACTAACTGAGCAAGAATTCCTGACATTAAAGCATATGCTTTTATATGGCTGCGATCGTTTTTTTGCAAGGATTCATCCCTCCAATATGTAACCCTCATTCACGATGTGTTAATAATAACTCATTTTTTTGCATAAATCCTATACAAAACAAAAAGTTTACATTTTCGTCACGGAATAGATGTAATTTTGTCACTGAAAGCCCTACCATCTATCCCCGTTGTTAGCATACAATAGGGTATTAACAGTGTCAACGAGAAATCGTAAAAAATCTAAAAATTTGAGTATTAGGCATTTCCTCCCAAAAATGAAAACGTTCCCCTTCTAAATACTGGTTACATATATGCAATTTCTAACAGTTTTCTCTTTATAATAGAAGGAAATGTTCACAAGTTTGTCACTATTATATTTTCAAGATATAACGCTTTCCTTCCATAATATAGTGTTCCTCAGACGTAAGACTTCTATATTATATGTGATGTGTATGCAACTTATGTTGTATATACGATGTATATTTATCCTCCCCCTCCCCTGCTCGTCAGTTGTCTTACTTCGTTCCGAATAAACGGTCACCAGCATCACCAAGACCTGGTACTACATATCCGTGATCATTTAATTTCTCATCTAATGCTGCTACATAAATATCAACATCAGGATGTTCTTCTTGTACTACTTTTACCCCTTCTGGAGCTGCAACGATACACATTAATTTAATTTGTTTCGCACCGCGCTTTTTCAGAGAGTTAATTGCTTCAGCCGCAGAACCACCTGTTGCTAGCATCGGATCTAGTACGATAAAGTCGCGCTCTTCTACATCCGTTGGAAGTTTCACATAGTATTCTACCGGTTGCAATGTTTTAGGGTCACGGTATAAACCAACGTGCCCTACTTTTGCTGCTGGAATTAATTTCAGAATTCCATCAACCATTCCTAAACCTGCACGTAAAATCGGAATTAAACCAAGTTTTTTACCAGCGATCACTTTTGTTGTCGCTTTGCTTACAGGCGTTTCAATTTCGATGTCCTTAAGCGGAAGGTCGCGAGTAATTTCGAAAGCCATTAAGCTTGCTACTTCGTCCACTAATTCACGAAAATCTTTCGTACCTGTATTCTTATCGCGAATATATGTAATCTTATGTTGAATTAACGGGTGATCAAATACATACAGTTTTCCCATGTGAATCTCTCCTTTAGATGATATTCATGCGTTTGCACGCTTTTTTACACTATTTACGATTGTAAAGAAAACGCTACTAATATTCAAGGGCAAATTTGGCAAAATCATGATTTTACGATGAATCTATCTAGTATCTTTACCAATTATGGGAGCTGTATCCTTCATTATATCGCCAAAATTTATTCATCATTTGTATACATACTTTAAAAATAATATATGTCCACAAAAAAGACCGCCAAAACAATTAAGTCTCGGCAGTCTTCTTCAATCTATTATAGATTTGGATACATTGGGAATTTGCTAGTTAACGCTTCTACACGCTTACGTACTTCTTCTAATGCAGCTTCATTTTCATGATTTTTTAATGTATAGGCAATAAGTGACGCAATTTCATCCATTTCTTCTAAACCGAAACCACGAGATGTTACAGCTGCTGTACCGATACGTACACCACTTGTTACAAATGGGCTTGCTGTTTCAAATGGAATTGTATTTTTGTTCACTGTAATACCAACTTCATCTAATACGTGCTCTGCTACTTTACCTGTGATTTCTAAGTTACGAACATCAATCAAGATTAAGTGATTGTCTGTTCCGCCAGAAACAAGTGTAAGTCCTTCTTTTTGAAGACCTTCAGCTAAGCGGTTCGCATTGTTAATGATATTTTGTGCATATGTTTTGAAATCATCTTGAAGTGCTTCACCAAACGCAACAGCTTTTGCAGCGATTACGTGCATAAGTGGACCACCTTGAATACCAGGGAAGATTGATTTATCAATTTGTTTTGCAAATTGCTCTTCACATAAAATCATACCACCACGCGGGCCACGTAACGTTTTATGTGTTGTCGTTGTAACGAAATGTGCATGTGGTACTGGATTTGGATGTAAACCAGCAGCTACTAAACCAGCGATATGTGCCATATCAACCATTAAATAAGCGCCCACTTCATCTGCAATCTCACGGAATCGCTTGAAATCGATAACACGAGGGTATGCACTTGCACCTGCAACGATTAATTTTGGTTTATGTTCTTTGGCTTTTGCTAATACATCATCGTAATTAATACGGTGAGAGTCAGCATCCACGCCATATTCTACGAAATTATATTGTACTCCACTGAAGTTAACAGGGCTTCCGTGTGTTAAGTGACCACCATGAGATAAATTCATACCAAGTACTGTATCGCCTTGCTCTAAAATCGTGAAGTATACTGCCATGTTCGCTTGTGCACCAGAGTGTGGTTGAACATTTACGTGCTCTGCGCCGAAAATTTCTTTCACGCGATCACGTGCGATATCTTCTACTACGTCTACGTGTTCACAGCCACCATAATAACGTTTTCCAGGATATCCTTCAGCATACTTATTCGTTAAAACAGAACCTTGCGCCTCCATTACTGCTTCACTTACGAAGTTTTCCGAAGCAATTAACTCAATCTTCGAACGCTGTCTTCCTAGTTCTGCCTCAATTGCAGCAAATACCTTTTCATCTTGACGTTTTAAATGATCCACCAAAATCCCCCTTTTCTGAACGAATTACATCAATTCCCAACAGTTTTTTCTTATTTATTCAGAAAAAACGAAAATTCAGGTTGTAATTCTTTCGAACCTTCATGTTTTCAACTACATTCTAACATGACTTTCTATATCATAAAAGAAAAAAAAGACCGAAAATCGGTCTTTTCTTTCTTCTACTATAAAGTCAGACAACATACCTTTTATCTTATGATAAACAGCTACTATATGACTTCCTAATTTCTCATATTTAACTGCAAGTGGTAGTCTCTTCCGCCACCGCGTAAACAGCACGTGCTCCACCTATTAGTTTTCCACGTGTTTTAGCCATCGTTACATGTGCACTTCCAATTGCCTTCACACTTGTACGAACCGGAACAGCTACATGTTTTAAATGCATACCAATAAACGTATCACCAATATCCATTCCTGCATCTGCTTTAATAAACTCAACTACTACCGGATCTTTCAAATTGTGATACGCATATGTCCCCAATGCACCACCTGCTGATCTAACAGGCGTAACTGTTACAATTTCAAATTGATATTTTATCGCTACTTCTCTCTCAACCACTAAAGCACGGTTTAAATGCTCACAACATTGAAACGCTAATTCAATACCTGTTTGCTCTTGAAATTGTTTTAACTCAGAAAAAATCGCCTCTGCTACTTCCATCGTTCCTGATGTTCCAATTCTTTCGCCTAGCACTTCGCTCGTGCTACAACCCACTACAAAAATTTGACCGCTTTGTAATGAAGCTTGTTCTTGGAAATCAGAAAGCGACATTTGTAGCTGTTCTCTTACCTTTACGATTTCTGTCATTACGCCTCTTCCTTTCACAGGTTGGTTCACCAAATTATATTTCACACTACTAATAGTTAGAATCTATTACTTTGTTTCGTATGTTTTAATTTTTCCTACGCGGTTTTCGTGACGACCACCTTCATAGTCAGTTGTTAACCAGATTTTCGCGATATCACGCGCTAGACCAGCACCAATTACACGCTCGCCCATTGCTAGCATGTTAGTGTCATTATGCTCTCTCGTTGCTTTCGCGCTGAAAGTATCATGAACTAACGCACAACGGATACCATTTACTTTGTTTGCTGCGATTGACATACCAATGCCTGTCCCACAAACTAAAATACCACGATCCACTTCACCATTCGCTACCATTTCAGCTGCTGGAAACGCAAAGTCAGGGTAATCAACAGAACCAGCTTCACATTCACAACCTAAATCAATATATTCAATATTTAACTCTTCTAATAAATTTACAAGTTCTTTGCGGATATTCATACCGCCGTGATCAGATGCTATTACTACTTTCATTTTTACCCCTCCAAAGTTTCAATCAATTATCTTCATTTCACACTCGCTACCTCAATAGGACGAAGTGATCTCCAATATCGTATTATACACGAAACATCAACCTACTGAATGTTTTTTCAGTAAAGTTTGTACAAGTTTTTCCATCTCATCTAACGTTTCTTTATAAATAGAAAGCGAACCTCCAAATGGATCTGAAATGTCCTTGCCTATACCTTCAGTTAATCCATATAACGTATTCAATTTCTTTTCAACATTCGGATAATGCCCAAGTACAATTTGTTTATGATTTTCTGTCATCGTTACGACAATATCAGCCCAATCAAGCAAAGTTTCGTTTACTTGCTGCGCGGTATGGTCAATTGAAATCCCTTTTTCAGCTAAAGCTTCCTTCGCATGTACCGATGCATCGCTCCCAGGATAGGCGAAAACACCGGCAGATTGTACTTCAAACCTATCTCCTCCGTGATGACGAAGCAACGCCTCAGCCATTGGACTACGACATGTATTGCCAGTACAAACAAATAATACTCGTTTCATCCAAACCCACCCCTATATTCGATTTCTTACCACTCATCATAACTTACATTAGAATAGAACAAAAGAAATGTGAATATACAAAAGGCGCATTTCTCTTATATTTTTTCTAAGAAAAATGCGCCTTATCCACATATATGTGAAACCCTATTTCCAAGTGCCCAGAGTATTTTAACATACCTACTGAATATGCAACAAAAATAAGGAATCCATTTCATACGAAACGGATTCCTCTTATACAGCAATTATTTCATTGTAACTTTCATTACTTCTGTTGAACCTTTTGTAGCTGTTACGCCTACAGTTGTCTTAATAGACTCAGCTGCATCTGTGTTTGTAATAACGATTGGAGTAATTGTGCTTTTCGCTTTTTCACGGATTAATTCTAAGTCGAATGAGATTAATTTATCTCCAGCTTTTACAGCTTGGCCTTCAGAAACGTGAGCTTCGAAACCTTCGCCTTCCATTTTTACAGTTTCTAATCCAACGTGGATTAAAATTTCTGTGCCGTTTTTCGCTTTAATTCCGATAGCATGTTTTGTGTGGAATAATTGTACGATTTCACCATCAACTGGAGCTACAACTACACCTTCAGTAGGATCGATTGCAACACCGTCACCCATCATACGACCAGCGAATACTGGATCTGGTACTTCTTCAATATTTTTCACTGCTCCAGTTAATGGAGCTACGATTGTTTCTTCATTTGTTTTTGAACCAAGACCGAATAATTTTTTAAACATAGGATAGTCCTCCTTATAATTTACCTAAAAGTTTATAGGGCAATCCCTAGTAAAGCTCGGGATACATGTAAGACTTCATACTTCGAATATTATACTGTAAAAACGCTTTCGAAATAAATTACGTCATTACTAATAGACTCTTATTGTAGCGCTTCACAAAATTCCAGTCAATTCTGATTGTCTGAATAACAATAAGAAGTTAACTTCTATTTATATTTTCTCTTTTTTTGCCCAACTTGTCTAGAGGTCTTTACCACATTTTATTTTTTGTTGTTAATTTGTAAAATTTAATTCAAACTTTTTTCAAAATCCACTTGACTAAAGTAAGTAACTATTTTATTATTACTTACGTAAGGTAAGTTAATAACTTTTAGGAGGTTTTTAAAAATGATGGATTTCGGTCTACTTATTATTCGTCTTATTATAGGAATTACATTCATGGGTCATGGCGCTCAAAAATTATTTGGTTGGTTTGGCGGTTACGGTTTAAAAGGAACAGGTGGCTGGATGGAGTCAATCGGTTTACGCCCTGGTGTATTTATGGCATTTATGGCTGGCGCAACTGAATTACTAGGTGGTTTCTTATTCGCATCAGGTATTTTCATTGTAGTTGGTTCATTATTTATCGTTGGAACAATGTTAATGGCTATCTTCACTGTTCACGGAAAAAATGGTTACTGGGTAACACAAAATGGATATGAATATAACTTAATGTTAATCGCTGTTGCTGTTGGTGTAGCTTTAATCGGACCTGGCGCATACGTTTTACTTTAATTTTTATCTCAGATTTGAGATTCTTGAAAAAGAACTTACTTCATTACAATTGAAGTAAGTTCTTTTTATGAAACAAAATATTATTTCCAGCAGGATTTTCTCATCGTTATCTTGTAAACAAACAATAAGTATTCATATTTAGAAAGGGGATTACAAGCATGTTATCCATTAATCCAAATGAACAAACTGAAAAAGATAATTACAAATTACTTACTGGAAGTATCATCCCTCGCCCTGTCGCATTCGTTACTTCTTTAACAAAAGACGGTGTATTAAACGGCGCACCATATAGTTATTTTAATATTGTCGCTGCTAATCCACCACTTATCTCAGTATCTGTACAACGAAAAGCCGGAGAAAGAAAGGACACTTCCCGAAACGCAATTGAAAAAGGTGAATTTGTCGTACATATTTCTGACGAATCATATGTAGCAGCAATTAATGAAACAGCAGCTAATCTCCCGCCAAATGAAAGTGAAATTGAACTAGCAAAACTAACACCAATTGAAAGTGAAGTCATCTCCGTTCCAGGTGTAAAAGAAGCAAATATTCGAATGGAATGCGTATTAGAACGTGCAATTCCACTTGGTGGAACAGAAGACTCACCAGCTTGTGATCTACTAATTGGACGCGTCGTTCGTTTCCACGTTGCCGAACATCTATATGAAAAAGGGCGCATTCACGCAGAAGGACTCAAACCAATAAGCCGCCTAGCAGGACACAACTATGCAAAATTAGGAGAACAATTTGAATTGGTTAGGCCAGTTTAAAAGTGGAAGTGGCCCGTTTAGCTCTGACCAGCTAAGGTTCTCTCGCACAAAAGGTGCTTTTTACCTTTCGTGCGGGAGGTTCTTAGATGCGAAGAGCTGGCCACTGGAACTGGATAATATCTAAAAGCAGAAGCGGCTCGCTCAGAATGGGAGGGGGATGGAGCTTCTGACGTAGAGGCGCTTTTTGCCTCGCAGGAAGACGCGAAGCCACCGACCATTCTAGCCGCTGGAACTGGATAATATCTAAAAGCGAAAGCGGCTCGCTCAGAATCGATTCCTGCCATCACTCAAACATAAAAATCCCCTGCTTTTTAGCAGGGGATTTTTATCATTGTAATTCTTCCTTCTTTTCCTCTAAAGTAGGCAGTTTTTCTTTTTTCGGTTTCCCTAGCTTAATTACGAAGAAGTATAGGGAAAGCAGTGTAATAAGAAAAACAATTAAAAACGGGTACGGAGAGTAAAAGGCACGCGCCGCCTCAGTCTTTCCCGCAACAAATTTCAATGACTCAATATCTAAAAACTCAGCAAACATTTGTACACCGAGCATACTAAACCAAAAAACAAAAAAACTAATAATAATACCAAAAACTTGCTTCAATCTCGTCATTCATCTCATCCTTTCTATATCTGTAATTTTTAGTGCAATAAATATAGTACAAACAAAATATTCACAGAAAGGAACTATCTCACCATTCACGAATTAACTTAATCCAACCTAACATCGAAATTTGCAAAATAATACCCCAAATTATAAGTCTTCTTAGCCATCGAGGAAAGAAGGTTAAAAACTTAACATACCATTCCAATAGCTTGTTCATAATTCCCTCCTACATAAAATTATATAGGAAAAAGGATATATAATCCAAATCCAACCAAAATGATGCCACCTACTATCTCGCCATATGTACCGAGCATATCTTTCGCATGTCTACCAATTAATAGACCAATCCATGCTAATAACATGCTAACAAATCCAAAAAGTAATATCGTAATGATTGTTTGTGCCCCATAAATACCAAGACTAAGCCCTACTGAGAAACTATCTATACTAACGCCAAATGCAAATACGAATAAGCTAATTCCAATAGGAGCAGTTCTAGTCTCTTCATTTTGTAAAATGGTCGAATATACGATATAAAAACCTAGTCCGATTAATAAAATAGCACCCGCAAAATGTGCAATCTCTCCATACTTCTCTGATAAAAAACGACCTAGTACCATCCCTATAAACGGCATAATAATATGAAATATCCCTATCGTCATACCAATATACAGGATTTGTCTTAACTTTAGGGGCATCATCCCCATACCAAGACTCACCGAGAACGCATCCATCCCTAAGGCGAATGCCATAATTATTAAAGGTATTAGCTGTTCAAACGTCATTCATGCCCCTCCTTGGACGTGCTACTTCACAATATGCTTATCCAAGGAGAAATATTCTGTTTGCTAACCTTACCTTATCATTCAATAATAATATGATGTCCTGCCGCTTTTGTTAAACGATTCATAATAGCATTTCCTATTCCTTCATTAGGGAAAGACTCACTAAAAATAACATCCACTTCACTTGCATCAAATGTTCTAAGTACATCATATAGTTTAGTCGCAACGCTAGCTAAGTCACTTCGAACACCACAAGACAATATAACATCTGCGTTATATACATGCTGATACTCTTCCGTCGTTAATACACCTACTTTAAATCCTTCTTCCTTTTTCTCATCCACAAGATGCTGAATAAACTCACGTGAGCCCTCAACAATACTAAGTGGTGCTTTCGGCGCATAATGTGTATATTTCATTCCAGGTGATTTCGGTTTTTCCTTCTCATCCTTTAAAGCTGGATCTAAAGAAACGGTACCTATCACCGCTTCTAATTGTTCTTTCGTAATCCCACCTGGACGTAATATTGTTGGAACCGTGCTTGTACAATCAATTACTGTTGATTCAACGCCTACTCCAGTTGCACCACCATCAACAATACCTGCAATCTTCCCATTCAAATCTTCATATACGTGAGAAGCTAGTGTTGGACTTGGACGCCCTGAACGATTCGCACTTGGTGCCGCAACAGGTACATTCGCCTCTTCAATAAGAGCAAGTGCAACTGGATGATCAGGCATTCTTACCCCAACCGTATTAAGTCCCGCCGTCACCCTCTCTGAAATCCCTTCTTTTCTCGGCAAAATAATTGTTAATGGTCCTGGCCAAAAATGCGCCATTAACTTCTCTGCAACTGGTGGAATTTCTTTCACAATCCCATCTAACTGAGATTTTGTACCTATGTGGACAATGAGTGGATTATCACTCGGTCTTCCTTTCGCTTCGAAAATTTTCGCGATTGCTTCATCATCCATCGCGTTTGCACCTAACCCATATACTGTTTCCGTAGGGAAAGCAACCGCCTCATTTTCTCTTAATAATTTTGCTGCTTCTTGTAACTGTGGATAATATTTTTTTCTTTCCACAACATTATCCACAACCCACATATTTGTATGCATTTTTTTCCACGTCCTTTTCTACCCTTAAATACTTGTCTATTTTTAGTTTACTATGAGATTTATCCAAAAGACAAACAAGGTTTATCCACAAAATGTGGATAAACCTAATTAATCCGTGGATAACTTTGTGAATAGCTGACAATTTAGTATTATTGCATTCTGCTCTTTTATATTTTTACAAAAATGTTCTAGCTGTTGAATTCCCTCTGGAACCTCATCCTTTTCTATAGCAAAAAAGTCAAAAAACTGAAAGATCGGTACAGATTGTGGATGATTTGTTAGTAAGTACAATTGTTGAACACTTTTTTCTTTCATATACTGCAAAAACGTTTCAAAAAAATATAAGAAAGTCTGTTTATCCACATGAGGTGTGAATAAACAAGAACGAATAAGTACATCTTCCCCACTTTGTTCATAACCAATTACAGCTCTTATTTCTTCCGCCTCTTCCAAAATCATAAATTGTGCGTACAACTCATTTATTTTATCATCTTTTTTATTAGCTTGTCCGAAAAAAGAATGTAATCTTTCCACATCTGCTTTCGTAGCAAAATACACTTTCTTCATAATAAATCCCTCCTCATTTTTATATATGAGGAGGGATTTATCAATAGTACTATTTAGAGAATAAAGATGTAAAAGCTTCTACAATAAATAATTTAACTTCTGGTTTTTCTTCTTCCTCTTCTACTTTTACATACTCATTTTGCTTTTCTTGTTTTTTCTCCACAGGTTTCTCCACTTTTTCCACAGTTTTTGTTTCTTCTTTACTTACAGGCTGCTCTTCAACTTTTGTTTCATTTTTTACTACTTTCTTTTCAGAAGATGTTACTTTTTTTACCACTTCCTGTTTTATAACTTTCGTTTCTTTTACCTTATCCACTTTCTTCTCTTCTGCATTTACTACTTCCTCATCTAGTTGTTTCACCTGCTCCTCTTCAGGAGATTCCGCCTTCACAACGTGCTCTTCTTTTCTGACAGCTGTCCCACTCGAAAAATCTAAGAAACACATTGGTGGAAATAATACACACCACCAGTTCGCCCCTTCACCTTCTCCAATTGTGATCAATACTGCTTCATATTCTCCTGCTGGATAAATAAAATTCCCATATACCTTTGTAGGAAACTTAACATTCTTACTAAATTTCACTTGAAATGATTCTTTACTTCCTTCTCTTTTTAACGTATTTTCCACCGTTTTCTCGATTTCTGGAATATGACTTTGAATTACTTTGCGTGCCTCTTCAAATGAAGTTAAATCCGCTACCCATCCATCAATTTGTACTTTTACTTCATCACGCACTTTACGCTTTAATGCCTGGTCTTTATCTGAATCACTATTTGCTAAAATTCGCAATCGAACGGCCTCTTTCGGAATAACTGAAGGCCCTTTCGCATCAGCTTTCATATATCCAAACTGCACAAGTAACTGTGCACCAATTAATAATATAAGAAGATAAGCAATAACTTGTTTTTTCATTTCTTCCACCGTCCCTTCTACAAACAGTGTGGACAGACTTTCATATTTCTAAACTATTAAATTCAAAATCTATATGAATTTTCCCACAAAAAAATAGAGTAAGGTGTGAACCTTACTCCATCTCTGCAAATACCATACGGTCTTTTCCGTTAATATCAAAAACAACCTCGACATGGGCATGTGGAAAAGCTTGTTGTAACAATCTTTTTACATCCTCACCTTGTCCTACTCCAATTTCAAACGCTACAATTGCTTTCTCCTGCAACACATTCGGCAATTCTTCCATAAAACGGCGATAAAAATCTAATCCGTCTTCTCCACCAACAAGTGCTCTCTTCGGCTCATGCTCTTTCACAACAGGAGAAAGACCACGCCAATCCTCTTCCGGTATATATGGAGGATTTGAAACAACAACATCTAGCTTTTGACCCGTTTTATCAAATGGTGACAATAAATCACCGTGATAGAACGTTACTTCTGCACCTAAAGCTTTTGCATTTTCTTTTGCAACTTCAATCGACTCTTGTGCAATATCTACTGTATATACGTGGAGATTTTTATTTTCTAAAGCAAGCGTAATAGAAATCGCTCCACTACCTGTGCCTATATCTGCTACATGTAGTTCCTTGTCGCCAAAATGGCGCTCAATTCTTTCTAATACTCCTACTATAAGCTCTTCTGTTTCCGGTCTTGGTATTAATACTTCTTCATTCACAAAGAACGACCGGCCATAAAACATTTCATAACCAATCATATATTGAATAGGAATACCTTCTACATGCTTGTGGATAAACTCCGTAAAGCTTGCCTCTTGTTCCTCATTTATTTCTTCACGCATATTCATAAGTAATCCTGTTCTGTTCATCTTTAATACATGACAAAGGACAATTTCTCCCGCATTTTCATCTCGTCCATTTTCCTGTAAAAAAGAAGAAGCCCATTTCAGGGCTTCATAGACACGCATTACTCAGCTGCCTCCATCCTTTGAGCCTGATCTTCCATCACTAAGGCATTGATGAAATCATCTAACTTACCTTGTAAGATTTGATCTAGCTTTTGAATCGTTAAACCGATTCGATGGTCTGTAACACGGTTTTGCGGGAAGTTATACGTACGAATACGCTCTGAACGATCACCCGTACCAACAGCTTGTTTACGGTTTTGATCATATTCAGCTTGTGCTTCTTGTCTAAACTTATCATAAACACGTGCGCGTAATACTTTCATCGCTTTTTCTTTATTCTTAATTTGTGATTTCTCATCCTGACAAGATACAACTACACCAGTCGGTAAATGCGTTAAACGTACCGCTGACATCGTTGTATTAACACTTTGTCCACCAGGACCACTAGAAGCGAATGTATCAACACGAACATCTTTCTCGTGAATGTCGATTTCTACTTCCTCTGCCTCTGGTAATACAGCTACAGTTGCTGTAGATGTATGAATACGTCCACCAGATTCCGTTTCAGGAACACGTTGTACACGGTGAGCACCATTCTCGAATTTCAGCTTCGCGAAAGCACCTTTACCGTTAATCATAAAGATAATCTCTTTATATCCACCTAACTCTGTATAGCTAGCCTCGATAATCTCCGTTTTCCAGCCCTGTACCTCAGCGTAACGGCTATACATACGGTATAAGTCACCAGCAAATAAAGCGGCCTCGTCGCCACCAGCAGCCCCACGAACCTCAACGATAACGTTCTTATCATCATTAGGGTCCTTTGGAACTAGTAAAATTTTCAGACGTTCTGATAACGTTTTTTCTTGTGATTCTAACTCAGAAACCTCTTCTTTTACCATGTCACGCATTTCTGCGTCTAACTTCTCTTCTAACATTGCTTTCGCATCTTTTAATTGCTCACGAACATCCTTATACTCACGATACACCTCTACCGTTTCCTGTATATCAGACTGTTCCTTTGAATATTCACGAAGTTTATTTGTATCGCTAATAACCTCTGGGTCACTTAACAATTCATTTAACTTCTCATAACGATTTTCTACAGCTTGCAAACGATCTAACACATCATTCACCTCTACATCCTAGTATCTAATACAAATAGTATATGGTACTTACTCAAAAAAACGCAAATTATATTTAAAAGCGTAAGCGGCTCACACCAACCACACTCTCTATTCTGAAAAAAACCCGCCTTGCGCAGCGAGTTTTACTTATCTTTGTTTGTAGGAACTGCATGACAATGACGACAGCGTGGCTCATACGATTCTGAAGCCCCAACTAAAATAATCGGATCATCAAATGCCGCTGGTTCTCCATCAATTAATCGTTGTGTACGACTTGCCGGAGATCCACATGCAGAACATACTGCTTGTAGCTTTGTTACATGTTCAGCAATCGCCATCAGCTGAGGAACTTGTCCAAATGGTAGACCACGGAAATCTTGGTCTAAACCAGCTACAATGACACGATAGCCACGATTTGCCAATACTTGCACCACTTCCACAATGTCCCCATCAAAGAATTGTACCTCATCGATTGCAATTACATCCATATCTTCAGTGATATGTTCAAATATATCTTTTGAAGCTGAAACAGGAACTGCTTTTACCTTTAATCCGTTATGTGATACAACGTCTTCTTCACTATAGCGATTATCAATACATGGTTTAAATACAATTGCATGTTGTTTCGCAAATTGCGTACGGCGCACACGGCGGATTAACTCTTCTGATTTACCAGAAAACATACTACCGCAAATCACTTCAATCCAGCCATTTTGATTTATTAAGTACATGAAGCTCTCCTTTCATCTACTTTTTAGTTAAAAGTAGGGTAAAGGTATAATATTTTCACAAAAAAAACAGACAAGCGAATACATACACTTGCCTGTTTTATGTTTTTATTACTTGATACCGTATTTCTTATTGAAGCGATCAACGCGTCCGTCTGCAGTAGCAAACTTCTGACGTCCAGTGTAGAATGGGTGAGAATCAGAACTGATCTCAACTTTTAGTAATGGATAAGTGTTACCATCTTCCCACTCAACAGTTTCGCTAGAGCCTTTAGTAGACCCGCTTAAGAATTTGAAGCCTGTGTTTGTGTCCATGAATACAACTTTCTTGTAATCTGGGTGAATTCCTGCTTTCATTCTTTTCATCTCCTTCCGCCCTGAATCATTTTCGAAACAGAGTTTTTCATCTTCAGCTGCATACACAACTATATTGATGAAACACATATGATGAAATTATAACAAGGCTAACTTCATTTTGCAACTACCTGTTTTTGTCTTTTGAAATTTAAAGTGTAGACGGCTCGTTTAGCTCTGACTGGCTAAGGTTCTCTCGCACAAAAGGTGCTTTTTACCTTTAGTGCGGGAGGTTCTTAGACACGAAGAGCTAGCCGTCGGAACTAGATACAATTTAAAAGCAGAAGCGGCTCGTTCAGAATGGGAGGGGGATGGAGCTTCTGACGTAGAGGTGCTTTTTACCTCGTAGGAAGACGCAAAGCCACCTACCATTCTAGCCGCTGGAGCTGGATATTAACTTAAAAGTGGCGGGGGCTCGCTCAGCTCTGACCAGCTAAGGTTCTCCCACTTATTTCTCTCTTTAATATCACCTAAAAGGCATAAAAAACTCGCTTACTATAAAATAAGCGAGTCCCAATCTTTTCCCTTTACTTAGTTGTTACATATCTTTTCGAGTCTGCAACAATGTTTTGTAAAAATTCTTCGTTTGTCTTCGTTTGACGAAGCTTACGTAAGAAACTTTCAACAAAGTCTGGTGTATCACGCATTGTTTTACGAATGCCCCATAACTTGTCTAAATGCTCTTTTGGAATTAATAGATCTTCTTTACGTGTACCAGAACGACGAATATCAATCGCTGGGAAGATACGACGTTCAGCTAACGAACGATCTAAGTGAAGTTCCATATTTCCAGTTCCTTTAAATTCCTCGTAAATAACATCGTCCATACGAGATCCTGTATCAACAAGGGCTGTTGCTAAAATCGTTAAGCTACCGCCTTCTTCAATATTACGTGCCGCTCCAAAGAAACGCTTCGGTCTATGGAAAGCCGCTGGGTCGATACCACCCGATAATGTTCTACCACTTGGCGGAATAACGAGGTTGTAAGCTCGCGCTAAACGGGTAATACTATCCATTAAAATGATAACATCTTTTTTGTGCTCTACAAGACGCATTGCACGTTCTAACACAAGTTCAGCTACTTTAATATGATTTTCTGGTACTTCATCAAAAGTAGAACTTACAACGTCGCCCTTAACAGAACGTTCAATGTCTGTTACTTCCTCTGGACGCTCATCAATTAAAAGCACAATTAATTCTGCTTCTGGATGATTTGTTGTAACACTGTGTGCAATTTCTTTTAATAGACTTGTTTTACCAGCCTTTGGAGGCGCAACAATTAAACCACGTTGTCCAAATCCAACTGGTGCGATTAAATCCATGATACGTGTCGGTAACTTTTTCGGTTCCGTTTCCAATTTCATTTGGCGATCTGGGTATAATGGTGTTAATGCAGGGAAATGCACACGCTCTTTTGCTGAATCTGGATCATCTCCGTTTACAGCTTCAACTTGTAATAACCCAAAATAGCGTTCATTTTCTTTCGGAGGTCGTACTTTACCAGAAACTTTGTCTCCATTACGTAAATCGAAACGACGAATTTGCGAAGCTGAGATATAAATATCTTCTGAGCTTGGAGAATAGTTGATAGGACGTAGGAATCCAAATCCTTCTGATTGAATAATTTCTAATACGCCTTCCATGAAAAAGAAACCTTCTTTTTCTGCTCGAGCTTTCAAAATAGAAAAGATTAACTCTTTTTTCGTTAACTTGCTATAATACGAAATCTTAAATTCTTTCGCAAGCTCGTATAACTCTTTTAATTTCATGTTTTCTAATGCTGCAATTGACAAATTCATTCAGACACCACACTTTAACGTTATTCTCTTTTTTCATGGGTAAAGGGAAAAAATACGGAAGGCAAATAATTAATAATGAAAGGCAATAAGTTCAAGTAGGGTAATATTCACTATTGTAACCCTTTTATCTAGTTTTAATCAATACGTTGGAACACAAATACAAGAAGCGAAGACAAGAAAATTTGTCTTCGCTTCTTATTTAATTTAGTTCCGGCTCCGATAGTTAAAAAGATCGACCATTTTAACCTTTCTGAACGAGCCGCTTACGCTTTTTACTTAATCCAGTTCCAGCGGCTAGAATCTCCGGTCATTTCACTCTCTCACTCGAAGCAAAGAGCGCTTCAAGGTCGAGAGTTCCAATGTCCTGCGATTCTGAGCGAGCCGCTTCCACCTTTTACTTAATAACCAAGTTCGGTTTTTTATTTAAGCTATGACGACCATCTACAAAGCGAACTGTACCTGATTTTGCACGCATAACAAGAGATTGTGTTGTTCCTACGCTACCTTTAAATTGAACACCACGTAATAGTTCACCATCTGTTACACCTGTTGCTGCAAAGATTGCATCGTCACCTTTTACTAAGTCCTCCATACGAAGGATACGATTAATGTCTTCTATGCCCATTTTTTTACAACGTGCTAATTCAGCTTCGTTTTGTGGCAATAGTTTTCCGTGAATTTCTCCACCTAAACATTTTAAAGCAACTGCTGCTAATACACCTTCAGGTGCTCCACCAGATCCAAATAGAATATCTACACCTGTACGGTCAAACGCTGTATTAATTGCTCCAGCTACATCTCCATCGTTAATTAATTTAATACGAGCACCAGCCTTACGAATTTCTTCGATAATTGCTTGGTGACGTGGACGGTTTAAAACTGTTGCTACAACATCTTCAATGTCTTTATTTTTCGCTTTCGCAACTGCACGTAAGTTATCAATAATAGGCGCATCAATGTCGACTGCCCCAACTGCTTCTGGGCCAACCGCGATTTTATCCATGTACATGTCAGGAGCATGTAACAAATTACCGTGGTCTGCAATTGCAATAACAGCAAGAGCATTCCAGCCACCAGCTGCTACGATGTTTGTCCCTTCTAAAGGATCAACCGCAACGTCTACACGTGGTCCATATCCTGTACCTAATTTCTCTCCGATATATAGCATTGGTGCTTCATCCATCTCACCTTCACCAATTACGACTGTACCTTTCATCGGAATTGTATCAAATACATCACGCATAGCTGATGTTGCTGCACCGTCTGCCTCATCCTTTTTCCCGCGCCCCATCCAACGCGCTGATGATAATGCTGCAGCCTCTGTTACACGTACTAACTCCATAGATAAACTTCTTTCCACAATAATCCCTCTCCTTTAAGTCTTTATATTTCTGCCGTATTTTGTGAACCGTGTTTTTCTATAAAGTGTACTTCCGCAAGTAGTGATGCTTCGCTTCCCCCTTACGGAAGTATCACTTATGCGTTCTTCATCTCTTCAATTTCTTGTTTTGTCATTTGTTCTCGCCAAATGTTTGCTCCAAGCCCTTTAAGCTTGTCCACTATATTCTCATAACCTCGATCAATATGCTCAAGTCCTGTTACTTCTGTAATTCCATCTGCCATTAACCCTGCAATAACAAGTGCTGCTCCCGCTCGTAAATCACTCGCCTTCACTTTTGCACCTTGCAGTAACACAGGACCAGTTACAATTGCCGAACGACCTTCTACTTTAATTTGAGCATTCATACGACGTAATTCATCAATGTGTTTGAAACGGGCACCGTAAATTGTATCTGTTACAACTCCCGTCCCGTGCGCCTTTGTTAAAAGCGTCGTAAACGGCTGTTGTAAATCTGTTGGAAAACCTGGATATACAAGCGTTTTGATATCAACTACTTTTAACTTTCTATTACCGTTCACTGTAATTTGATCATCATTCGTTTCAACTTGAACACCAGCTTCTCTTAGCTTAGCAGTAACTGATTCTAAATGCTGAGGAATAACGTTATCAACCGTTACTTCTCCTCCTGATGCAGCTCCTAGAATCATATACGTACCAGCTTCAATACGATCTGGGATGATAGTATGGTGACAACCATGTAAAGAGTCCACACCATCTATTCGGATTACATCTGTACCAGCACCTTTAATACGTGCTCCCATGCTTGTTAACAATGTAGCTACATCAATAATCTCGGGCTCTTTCGCTGCATTTTCAATAACAGTTCTACCTTTTGCTCGTACAGCTGCTAGCATAATATTAATCGTAGCCCCCACACTAACAACATCTAAATAAATACGTGCTCCATGTAGTTCATCTGCTCTTAAATAGATGGCACCTTGTTCATTTGTAACATGTGCACCTAGCGCTTCAAACCCTTTAATATGCTGATCAATCGGCCTCGGTCCTAAGTGACATCCACCCGGAAGCCCAATAACAGCTTTTTTAAAACGGCCAAGCATCGCACCCATTAAATAATAAGAAGCGCGCAATTTTTTCACTTTTCCATTTGGCAAAGGCATTGCAACCATGTTAGAAGGATCGACTACCATCTCTTCCTCCTGTCCATAAGTTACTTTCCCTCCAATTTCCTCTAGTAAGTCGCCTAACATTTTCACGTCCGAAATATTAGGGACACCACCAATAGTTACTGGAGTATCTGCTAAAATTGTCGCTGGAATTAATGCAACGGCACTGTTCTTTGCACCGCTTACTCGAATTGTTCCATTTAAAGCTCTTCCGCCTTCAATTAGCAATTTTTCCATATTGAGCTCCCTTCTTGTGAATGTATTTACTTTCTATCTTTTCATAGAAAGCTCCCCTTAAGAATCTCAATTACTGTTTCCATCCCAAAACTCAATAAATAGGAAACCATTATCTCCATTTCTCCTGTAGCTCGAATAGATAAAGATCAACTATTCATCGAATTCACTTTATCAATTTAGATACGTTATCACATTTATTAATAGGACTATGCACATTATTTTCTATTTAAAAACCAAAAATGATAAAATCTTTCGACTTGTTCACGCTTTCATTATACAACGAAAGGAAACCGTCTAAAAGACTAGACGGTTTCCAAAACGGAATTTTATTCTTACGCTTTACCGTTAGAACCGAACTCACGCATTTTACCAGCAACAGTTGCTTTAATAGCGTCGCGGCCAGGTCCAATAAATTTACGAGGATCGTAAACTTCTTGGTCTTTGTTTAATACTTCACGAACAGCTTTTGTAAACTCGATTTGGTTCTCAGTGTTTACGTTGATTTTTGAAGTACCTAAAGAGATAGCTTTTACGATATCAGCAGTTGGGATACCAGTACCACCGTGTAATACTAAAGGTACGCCAGTGAAGTCACGAACTTGTTCCATTTCAGCGAATCCTAAGTTAGGCTCACCTTTGTAAGGACCGTGTACAGAACCTAAAGCTGGAGCTAGGCAATCGATACCTGTTGCTTCAACAAGGTGCTTACACTCTGCTGGGTCAGCGTAAATTACGCCTTCAGCGATTACGTCGTCTTCTTGTCCGCCAACTGTTCCAAGCTCAGCTTCAACAGATACGTTACGAGCGTGTGCGTATTCTACTACTTGTTTAGTAGTTTCAACGTTTTCTTCGAATGGGTGGTGAGAAGCGTCAATCATTACAGATGTGAAACCTGCATCGATTGCTTCTTTACATTTTTCGAAGCTTGAACCATGGTCAAGGTGAATCGCTACAGGAACAGTGATGTTCATTTCTTCGATTAAAGCTTTAACCATAGCTACAACTGTTTTGAAACCAGTCATATGACGAGCTGCACCCTCAGATACACCTAGGATTACAGGAGATTTTTCTTCTTCCGCAGCAGCTAAGATAGCTTGAGTCCACTCTAAGTTGTTCATGTTGAATTGACCAACTGCGTATTTTCCTTCTAGTGCTTTGTTTAGCATTTCTTTCATAGAAACTAAAGGCATGGTGAATCCTCCTAAAAAACGTTTTTTGTATCCGATAAGTTCTTATCGCTGGTAGTATGACCAGAATAAGGTAAAATATGTATATCTACATACCGGACTTTTTTCTACACTCAATAGGATAACAACTTGTACTCAAAAACTCAACCGTATTCACCTGCACAATAGTCCATGTAAACGCTTTTTTCCATATTTTTTATAAAAAATTCATTTTTACGCCTCTACAGCGAGCTCATTTCTCACAGCTTGACGAATTTCATCAATATCAAATGGTTTAGCAAAATGCATTAAAGCTCCTAAATCTTTTGCTTCTTGGATCATATCAAGCTCTCCATAAGCAGTCATTAAAATGACTTTAATACTCTCATCAATTTCTTTTACATGCTTTAAAATCTCTATACCATCCATGCCTGGAATTTTCATATCTAACACTACTAAATCTGGATTATCTTTTTTCACGATATCTAAAGCTTGAAATCCATTCGCTGCTTGGAATGTCTGATAACCTTCTTTTTGGAACACTTCATGTAATAACACACGAATCCCATATTGATCATCAACAATTAAAATTTTACCTTCCATAATTCCCAACCTTTCTGTGTAAGTACAAGATTTAAAGCTTCTTATATCTTAACGATTTATTTTCGCTATTCTTTGGCAAATTCCTTCCTATTCTTTCTTATTTTACCGTTTCCTATTTTGTTATGCTACCCTACGATTTCACCTTTCTAAAAAAATAAACTATAATGAAAGCCGGCAAACACGTACGAAGGGAGTAACATTATGTTAAAAATTTTTTCTACTCAATTAAGTGGTTATTTCTCCAGAGTTTCTCAAAAAGAGGAAATGAATATAGAAGATAGTGCTCGTTTACTTGCTCAAGCACTAGTTAGCGATGGTTTCATTTATTTATATGGTACAAATGAAATGGAGGGCGTTGTTGCCGAAGCACTATTCGGTGCTGAACCAATGAAGCAAGCAAAACGCTTATTTGAAAATGGTAAAGAAGCAGAAGTAACCTCTGCGGATCGTGTACTTCTTATTAGCCGTTTTTCAACAGATGAAGCGGTTGTAGAAATTGCAAAAAAACTACAAGAAGAGGGACACTCTATTGTCGGCATTTCTGCTCTTCAAGAAGGTACGGAATCACTGGAACAATATACAGACGTACATATTGATACAAAACTGTTAAAAGGTCTTATTCCAGACGATGAAGGTAATCGCTACGGGTTCCCAAGCTTAATAGTAGCTTTATTTGCTTATCACGGAATCAAATTTACAATCGATGAAATGTTAAACGAATATTAAAAAAAGCGCCGTCACTTTAAAGTGGCGGCGCTTTTTTTATTACTTGCTCTCTTTATTCGTAATAGAAGCTCTTACGAAGTCATGGAACAATGGTTGTGGACGGTTTGGACGAGAAACAAGTTCTGGGTGGAACTGTGCTGCCACGAACCAAGGGTGGTCTTTTAATTCAATGATTTCAACTAGACGGCCGTCTGGGCTTGTACCAGAGAATACGAATCCTTCTTTTTCCATATCCGGACGGAACTGGTTGTTGAACTCATAACGATGACGATGACGCTCATATACAACCGGCTCATTATAAGCATTGTAAGCATTTGTTTCTTCAGCAAGCTTACATGGGTATAGACCAAGACGAAGTGTACCACCTAAGTCCTCTACATCTTTTTGTTCTGGTAATAAGTCAATGATTGCATATGGCGTATCAGGATTGATTTCAGAAGAGTTAGCACCTTCTAAACCTAATACATTACGTGCGAATTCGATTGATGCAAGTTGCATACCTAAGCAAATTCCTAAGAATGGAACTTTGTTTTCACGAGCATATTGAATCGCAACGATTTTACCTTCTACACCACGATCGCCGAAGCCACCTGGTACAAGGATACCATCTGTATCGCCAACTAATTCTTTTACGTTTTCTGCTGTTACGTGCTCAGCATTTACCCATTTTACTTCTACATCTGTGTCGAATGAGTAACCAGCATGACGAAGTGCTTCTACAACAGAAATATATGCATCTTGAAGTTCTACATATTTACCAACAAGAGCGATTTTTGTTTTCTTAGAAAGGTTACGTACTTTGTTAACTAGCGCAGTCCACTCTGTCATATCTGCAGCTGGATTGTCTAATTTTAAGTGATCACAAACGATTTGGTCCATGTTTTGTTCTTGAAGAGATAATGGAACCGCATATAAAGTATCTGCATCGCGAGCTTCGATAACTGCTTTTGTATCGATGTCACAGAATAATGCAAGCTTGTCTTTCATATCTTGAGAAACAGGAAGTTCTGTACGAACAACGATAATGTTTGGTTGAATACCTAAGCTACGAAGTTCTTTAACGCTATGTTGCGTTGGTTTTGTTTTCATTTCACCCGCTGCTTTTAAGTACGGGATTAACGTACAGTGAATGTACATTACATTGTCACGACCGATGTCGCTCTTAATTTGACGGATTGCTTCTAAGAATGGTAGAGACTCGATATCACCAACAGTTCCACCGATTTCTGTAATAACAACATCCGCATTTGTTTCACGGCCAGAACGATATACGCGCTCTTTAATTTCGTTAGTAATGTGAGGAATAACTTGAACTGTTCCTCCTAGATATTCACCGCGACGCTCTTTTTGAAGAACTGAAGAGTAAATTTTACCTGTTGTTACGTTGCTGTATTTGTTTAAGTTAATGTCAATAAAACGCTCATAGTGACCAAGGTCTAAGTCAGTTTCTGCGCCATCATCTGTTACGAATACCTCACCGTGTTGGTATGGGCTCATAGTCCCTGGGTCTACGTTAATGTATGGATCAAACTTTTGAATCGTTACATTTAAACCACGATTTTTTAAAAGTCTTCCAAGAGATGCTGCTGTAATACCTTTCCCTAAAGACGATACTACACCGCCTGTTACAAAAATATACTTAGTCATGAAAAAGCTCCCTTCTATTTTGCTGTTATATAATCACCGTTGCAAAGCGCAACGTATGTAGATAACACTGTATCCATCTTATTGTTAGACTCTTTTTATTTTCTAAACAAAAAACAAAAAAGAAAATTGCTCCCCTCATCACATAAAGTAACAAGTAGGGAGCAATTTTCTTTTATATTTACACTTTAAAAGTATTATCGTCCTTTTTTAAAGAGCCCAAAAATGATTCTACATGGACGATAATGAAAAGTCAAGAACTACAGTTCTTCCTCTTCTTCTTCTTCTTCAGTTTCATCATACTCAAGTTCTTCTTCAGCGAAGTCGTCGTCTTCATCCTCTTCTAAATCATCAAGATCGTCGTCATCTCCGTCTTCATCTTCAAGAACCTTGTCCAAATCTTCTACATCATCTTCTTCGTCTACATTTCCGTCTGCATCGTCAAAGTCATCTTCATCTTCTTCAATGTAGTCGTCAAAACCGTCTTCTTCAACTTTACGTTTCTTCTTCGGTTTTGGCTGCGGTAAGATTTCTTCATCAATTTGCTCATATGGGTACCAGCTGCGTAGTCCCCAACGATTTTCTCCTAAATTAATGAAACGTCCATCGATGTTTAAGTCTGTATAAAATTGTGCGAGTTTCGCATTAACTTGCTCTTGAGATAGTCCCAGCACTTGAGCGATTTCTTGAACCAACTCGTTGAATGTCGTTGCTTGTCTTTTATCCCCTAAAACGCTATGTACAACTTCAATCATTGAACATTCTTTTAGCTCTTCTGGTGAATATTGCTTAAAATTCACTTATGCGGCACTTCCTTTCATCAAATATAACCTTATATATAACGGTCTGCCTAAAAAAATCCATACTATTCATTATAAACAAAAGTCGCACAAATATGCTACAAAAAAAACGGGAAACTTTTATATGGTAATAAAATTAATAATTTGTCTGTTCCTTATTTCGGAAGCATATGGGCACCTTGCAACACATACCTAATTTGCATTTCTGTATATTCTTCGAGCGTATACAGTTTTTGCAGTGCCCAACGTCTAAACCCCCACATTTGTCCTTGTATAAAAATATTATGTGCAAGAAGCTGTATTTCTTTTTTATTTAATATAAATGTTCCATTTTCCGTACACTGTTCTAAAATATCCTCAAACATTCCTACCATTTGAAACTCTTTTTCTAATACATATGGGAGAGATTCTTTCGGTAAAAAACGTACTTCTTGATACATAATTAATACTTCTTCTTGTAATTCGTCCATCACTTTAAAGTAATTCGTTATCGCTACCTTTAAACTTTCTATACTCCCTTTTTCTGTACATACTACTTCCTCTAATCGTTCTTTTACATGTTCATATATACTATCACAAACTAAATACAAAACATCATCTTTTGTACGAATGTACTCATAAAGTGTCCCTATACTAAATCCAGCCGCTTTTGCAATCTCTCTCGTTGTTGTACGCGGAAATCCTTTTTGTTTAAACAGTTGCACCGCACCTTTAATCATTTGTTCACGTCTTAACGCAACTAATTTTTCATCTTTCACCGATGCATGTACATTATGTTTAACCATTCCCTTCACCTCTCTCTATTATTTTTTGGAAGGAAAAAGCGTAGGAGAATACCTACGCTTTCGTTCCTACTTCGTTAACATACGAGAAATTACAAGCCTCTGAATCTCTTGTGTTCCTTCATATATTTGTGTAATCTTCGCATCTCGCATATAACGCTCTACTGGATAATCTTTCGTATAACCGTAACCACCAAATACTTGCACCGCTTCAGTCGTCACCTTCATCGCTGTATCCCCTGCAAATACTTTTGACATCGCTGATTCTTTTCCATACGGAAGCCCTTCTGATTCAAGCCAAGCCGCTTGATATGTCAAAAGGCGTGCCGCTTCTACATCTGTTGCCATATCCGCAAGTTTAAAGCCAATCCCTTGCTGCGCCGCAATTGGTTTTCCAAATTGATGGCGCTCCCTTGCATATTCTACAGAAGCATCTAAAGCCCCTTGTGCAATACCAACAGCTTGCGCCGCAATACCGTTACGACCTCCATCTAATGTTTGCATCGCAACTTTAAATCCTTGCCCCTCTTCTCCAAGTAGATTCTCTACCGGAATACGGCAATCTTCAAACATAATTTCAGTCGTTGGTGAAGAGCGAATCCCTAGCTTGCTCTCCTTCTTCCCAACTGAAAATCCCGGTGTATCACTTTCTACAATAAATGCACTCGTACCGCGCTGCTTCGATTCAGGATCAGTTAGCGCAAAAACAACATAAATATCAGCAATACCGCCATTTGTAATGAAAATTTTTGATCCATTTAAAATATAATGGTCGCCATCTCTCTTTGCGATTGTCTTCATTCCACCAGCATCCGATCCAGATGCTGGCTCCGTTAAGCCGTATGCACCAATTTTCTTCCCTTCAGCCATCGGTCGTAAAAACTTTTGCTTTTGTTCTTCTGTCCCAAATTTAAAAATTGGCCATCCTGCAAGTGAAGTATGCGCAGATAGTGTTACACCTGTTGAAGCACAAACTCGAGATAATTCTTCAATCGCAATTACGTACGCTAAGTAATCGCTTCCAATTCCGCCGTACTCTTCAGGCCATGGAATACCGGTTAAACCAAGCTCTGCCATTTGATCAAATAACTCTCGATCAAATCGCTCTTCCTCATCACGCTCAGCTGCTGTTGGTGCTACTTCATTTTTAGCAAAATCTCGAACCATTTTTCTTATCATTTCATGTTCTTCTGATAGTTTAAAATGCATCTCCGTCTCCCCCTCGCCCTTTTATAAAGCACGGCTAATAACAAGTTTCTGTATTTCACTTGTTCCTTCATATATTTGCGTGATTTTCGCATCACGGAAAAATCGTTCTACTGGATATTCTTTCGTATAACCGTAACCACCAAATACTTGCACCGCCTCAATCGCGACTTCAACCGCTGTCTTAGAAGCAAATAATTTCGCAATAGATGCTTCTTTACCGCATGGTAATCCTTGTGCCCTAAGAGACGCCGCTCTATATACGAGTAACCTTGCTGCTTCGACACTTGTTGCCATATCTGCAAGCTTGAAGCCAATCCCTTGCTGCGCCGCAATTGGTTTCCCAAATTGTTCTCGTTCTTTTGCATAATCAATCGCACATGCAAGCGCCGCTTCAGCAATTCCTAACGCCTGTGCACCGATTCCAATTCGCCCAACATCTAAATTCGCCATCGCCACCTTGAATCCTTGTCCTTCTTCCCCAAGTAAATTCTCCGCTGGCACTTTCATATCTTCAAAAGTAAGTTGTACTGTACGAGAACCGAGGAGCCCCATCTTATGTTCATCTTTTCCGATGATTAAACCAGGTGTATCTTTCTCTACTATAAATGCAGAAATACCACTTTTCCCTGCCTCTGGATTTGTAGAAGCGAATACAATGTATGTACTTGCTTCACCACCATTTGTAATAAACACTTTCGATCCATTAATAATATAATGATCGCCTTTTTTGACAGCTCTTGATTTCAAACTCCCTGCATCTGATCCTGCATTTGGCTCTGTTAAAGCAAATGCGCCTAAATATTCCCCGGTTGCAAGTTTAGAAACATATTTTTTCTTCTGTTCTTCTGTTCCGAAATATAAAATCGGATTCATTCCAACTGACGTATGTACAGCTAAAATTACCCCAACTGTTGCACTTACCTTTGAGATTTCCTCAATTGCTAGAATATAAGAAATAAAATCCATTTCTGCCCCGCCGTATTTTGCAGGTGCTGGAATACCCATTAATCCAAGATCACCCATCTTTTGCAAAATCTCTTTCGGGAACACCCCTTGTTCCATACTAGGAACAAAGGGAGCTATTTCCTTCTGTGCAAAATCCCGAACCATTTTCCTCATCATTTGCTGCTCTTCATTAAAACGAAAGTTCATATATTCCGCCTCCATTTGCTATATATCCTTTTAACAATTTGGTAAGACCACTATTTTGTAACAAAAGGGGCATTTATTCGTAAACGTAGAATCCACGACCTGTTTTACGCCCTAACCATCCTGCATTCACATACTTACGTAATAACGGACATGGGCGATATTTACTATCTCCTAATCCTTCATGCAACACTTCCATAATGTATAAACACGTATCTAAACCGATAAAATCAGCGAGCGTCAAAGGCCCCATCGGATGGTTCATACCAAGCTTCATTACCTCATCAATTGCTTCTTTCGTCGCTACACCTTCATATAACGTATAAATTGCTTCGTTAATCATCGGTAGCAAAATGCGGTTTGATACAAAACCTGGGAAATCATTTACTTCAACTGGTACTTTCCCAATTTTTTTCGTAATATCTTCAATTGCTTCATATACTGCATCATCTGTAGCCAAACCACGAATAATCTCAACAAGCTTCATAACTGGAACTGGATTCATAAAGTGCATGCCGATTACTTTTTCCGGACGCTTCGTTACCGCTGCAATTTCTGTAATTGGCAGAGATGACGTATTTGTCGCTAAAATTGCGTGTTCTGGAGCAATTTCATCTAGATTCGCAAAGATTTTCTTTTTAATATCCATTTTCTCAACAGCTGCTTCAATAATAAGATCCGCTTCTTTCACACAATCTAAATCAAGCGTTACTGTAAGACGATTTAATGTCGCTTCCTTCTCTTCTTCCTTCATGCGTCCTTTTTCTACTTGGCGCGCTAAGTTTTTCGTAATGATAGCCAATCCTCTATCTAATTGCTCTTGTTTTAAATCTTGTACCTTCACGTCATACCCTGCCATTGCACATACTTGTGCAATTCCTGATCCCATTTGCCCTGCACCAATTACAACAATGTTTTGTACACCCATTTTTTCTTCCCCCTTAATTGTTAATAATTTTTATACCCTCGAACTTTAATTAGTGAACTTCAATCATCACTGCGTCTCCTTGACCGCCACCGCTACAAATCGATGCAATTCCAATTCCGCCGCCGCGCTGCTTAAGTGCATGGATTAGTGTAACGATAATGCGCGCTCCGCTTGCTCCAATTGGATGGCCCATCGCTACCGCGCCGCCATTTACATTCAATTTTTCTGGATCAATTCCTGCGATTTCTGTACTTGCAATTGCTACCGCTGCAAATGCTTCATTAATCTCGAATAAATCGATGTCTTCAATTGTCTTTCCTGTTTTTTCAAGCAATGCGTTAATTGCATAACCTGGCGTTCTTGGGAAATCTTTAGATTCCACTGCAATTGCTGTATGCGCCAAAATTGTCGCTAATGGCTTTCTTCCTTCTTGCTTCGCTCTGTCTTCGCTCATTAACACAAGTGCGGCACCACCATCGTTTAGTCCTGGCGCATTACCAGCTGTCACCGCCGCTTCCTTATCAAATACAGGTTTTAACTTTGCTAACTTTTCAATCGTTGTATCTTCACGTGGCGCCTCATCCTTTGCAACAACAATAGGATCGCCTTTTCTTTGCGGGATCGTTACTGGTACGATTTCCTCTTCAAAACGTCCTTCTTTATGCGCTGAAACCGCACGCTGATGGCTACGATATGCCCATTCATCTTGCGCTTCGCGAGAAATCCCATCTTCCTTCGCAACTTCTCCGCCATAAACACCCATGTGTGTACCTGAAAATGCGCATGTTAAACCGTCAGCAACGTTTAAATCAATAACTTCATTGTTGCCCATTCTGTATCCCCATCTTGCTCCGCGTAAAATGTAAGGAGTATTACTCATCGACTCCATACCGCCAGCTACAATCAGTGATTGATCGCCAGTACGAATAATTTGATCCGCTAACGTAACCGCACGAAGTCCTGATGCACAAACTTTATTCACTGTTTCCGTCTGCACTTCCCAAGGGATTCCAGCAGCCCTTGCAGCTTGACGCGATGGAATTTGCCCCTGTCCCCCCTGAATAACCGTTCCAAATATAACTTCTTCAACATCACTAGCCGCAACATTTGCTCTTTCAAGCGCTGCTTTAATTGCAATTCCTCCAAGTTCCGTCGCTTTTACATCTTTTAAAGATCCTCCAAATTTTCCAACTGGTGTTCTTGCAGCACTTAAAATAACTGTTTTACTCATGTTTCTTTCCCCCATTTCATTTTTTAACACTGAGCGCTCGCTCGGTATCCCTACGTTGAGAAGAGGTGCAATCATTGCACCTCTTTCTAAAGTTGTATACATTCTTATAAACTACATCGCTTCTTTTTTCTGTCCGATAACAGATCGTTCTAAAATCTCTGTCACATCAAGAGTTTGAACTTTCTCTTCTACCTCTTTCGCTTTCGTTCCATCACTGATCATCGTTAAGCAATATGGACAACCTGTACCGATAATGGATGGCTGTACAGCTAATGCTTGTTCTGTACGAGCAACGTTAATACGAGAACCTGTTGTTTCTTCCATCCACATTAAGCCACCACCTGCGCCACAGCACATTCCAGTTTCACGGTTACGTGCCATTTCTACAAGATTCACTCCAGGAATCGCTTTCAAAATGTCACGTGGCGCTTCGTACACTTCGTTGTATCTTCCTAAATAACAGGAATCATGGTACGTAACTGTTTCTTCAATAGCGTGAACAGGCTTTAAGCGCCCTTCTTTCACCCACTGAGCTAACAATTCTGTATGATGATAGACTTCTGCTTGCAAGCCAAAGTCCGGATACTCATTTTTAAATGTGTTATAAGCATGAGGATCAATCGTAACGATTTTCTTCACTCCTGCCTTTTCAAATTCTTCGATATTCTTTGTCGCCATCTCTTGGAATACAAATTCATTTCCAAGGCGGCGTGGTGTATCTCCAGAATTCTTTTCTTTATTACCGAGAATTGCGAATGAAATGCCTGCTTCGTTCATTAACTTCGCAAACGATATCGCAATCTTCTGACTACGATTGTCGTATGATCCCATTGAACCAACCCAGAATAAATACTCGAATTCCTCCCCAGCTTTTGATTTTTCTTTTACAGTTGGAACTGTTACTTCGTCATCACCTTGGCGCCATGTTTCACGCTCTTTACGGTTCAGACCCCACGGATTCCCTTGACGCTCAATATTTGTCATCGCGCGTTGTGCTTCCGCGTCCATTTTTCCTTCTGTTAAAACGAGATATCGACGTAAATCAATAATTTTGTCAACATGCTCATTCATAACTGGACATTGATCTTCACAGTTACGACACGTTGTACATGCCCAAATCTCTTCTTCTGTAATAACATCTCCGATTAAACTCGGATCGTAAGCGAGAGTTGTAGCCGCTGATTCTTGTTGTCCTTTTCCAGCTGCCATCATCGCTAACTGATTTCCTTGTGTATTATTGAAGGCAACTACTGGAACCCATGGTGCTTTTGATGTTACCGCAGCTCCTTTATCAGTTAAATGATCACGAAGTTTTAAAATTAAGTCCATCGGCGATAACATTTTTCCTGTTCCTGTTGCCGGACACATATTTGTACAACGACCACACTCTACACAAGCGTATAAGTCAATAAGTTGATTTTGTCTAAAGTCTTCAATTTTACCAACACCAAATGTTTCTTGTGTTTCATCTTCAAAATCAATCTTTTCAAGCTTTCCTGGGTTTGAAAGACGACCGAAGAATACATTAGCTGGTCCCGCAATTAAATGCGCATGTTTTGATTGTGGAACATAGACTAAAAACGTTAACAAAATTAGTAAATGCACCCACCAAGAAAAATAGAACACTGAAATGGCTACGGTTTCATTTATCCCGCTAAAAACGTAAGCGATTGCAGAAGCGATTGGTTCACTCCATGAAAGCTCCTCACCATGCCATATAAGTCCCATACCGTTACCAAGTAGCACAGAAATCATTAAGCCACCGATAAAGATAAGAACAAGACCTGATTTGAAGTTACGTTTTAAACGAACAAGCTTTTCTACATAACGTCTATGAAAAGCCCAAAATACTGCAATTAAAATAACAAGTGTGACAATTTCCTGGAAGAATGTAAATGCAGGGTATAGTGGTCCAAGTGGAAGATGTGATCCTGGTGCGAGTCCTTTCCAAACGAAGTCAATTGCTCCAAATTGGACAAGAATAAATCCGTAAAAGAACATAACGTGAATGATGCCGCTTTTCTTATCTTTCAGCAGCTTTTTCTGACCGAAAACATTGACCTTAAGGAGATCCCAACGCTCTTTAAAACGACGGTCAAATTCAATTTTTTTTCCTAATTGTATGTAGGCCATTCTCGTCCGTATAAGATATACAAACAAATATCCTGCATAAGCAATAACAGCAATGGCAGCCAGCCAATTAATGATCAGTAAGCTATTCATTTTTATGCTACCCCTCTCTTTGTAAGCCCTCTTTCTTTTTTGAATCTTCAAAAATATATAATTTTCTGAATTATATCCCCTATCCCCATTATATAATGAGTGAGCATTCAGTCAACAGTTTTTTGTTATAGAACAACATATTTTTTCATAAAGCTGTTTATTTCGGTGAAACTATAAAGTGAAACTTTAATCAGTGCAACATACTATCATCTGATGAAATTTATAATAACAGCCGTGCTACCCGTATCATTTGTAACACACTGAAGGTGAAAAGAATGCGAAGGAGGGAATTCACTGATGCTCTACTTATCTCTTTTGTTAATATCCGTTGCTCTTTGGATTACAATTGATCTTTCATACGGGAGATTTCTTCATTTAAAACGGGTAAGCTCTCGCACTTTCCCTTTACGTCAAAGTGATTTTCACCTTTATACATACGGGAAAGATTTGTATGACGCTTTATTTACTGATATAAAACAAGCACAGCACCACATTCATATTTTATTCTTCATTGTAAAAAACGATAAAATCAGTCGTGAATTTTTAAATTTGCTGATTGATAAGGCTCAGGAAGGAATTGAAGTACGACTTTTACTTGATCGATTTGGCAGCCATTCTTTATCAAACGAAGCTATTCGCTCCCTCCGAAAACATGGTGTATCTTTTTCATTTTGTCATAAGGTAAAATTTCCTCTGCTTTTCTTTTCTGCCAATCAAAGAAACCATAGAAAAATTACAGTGATTGATGGGAAAACTGGCTATATCGGGGGATTTAATATCGGCGAAGAGTATCTGGGGCATAATGAATATTTAGGATTATGGCGAGACTATCATTTACGTCTTACAGGAGAAGGGGTTCAAGATTTACAAAAGCAATTTTTGCATGACTGGTTTGATGATACGAAACAGGATTTATTGAATGCTTCTCTTTATTTTCCAAAACAAAACCCAGGTACCATACTGCATCAATTTATTCCGACTGATGGTGCTTATTTACAGCATACTTTTTTACATTTAATTAACGGAGCAAAAAAAGAAATCTGTATCGGTACACCATATTTCATTCCTGGAAAAAAAATTATGAATGCCTTATTAAAAGCAAGAGAAAGAGGGGTTCAAATCACAATTCTTGTTCCAGAAAAAGCTGATCACCCTCTCGTTCGAGAAGCAAAATTCCCATACTGCCGAAAATTAATACAGGCTGGTTGCAATATTTATGCATTTCAACAAGGTTTTTTTCACGCCAAGATTATTATAGTGGATGATGATATTTGTGATATCGGAACAGCAAACTTTGATATGAGAAGTTTATATATTAACCATGAAATAAACTGCCTGTTATATAGTAAACATTTCGTTCAAACAGTAAAAAATAAATTCCATGAAGACCTAAAGAATGCATCCATACTTTCCTATAGCGATGTAAACCCAACTTCTCTTATCGATAGAGGAAAGGAATGGATTGGAACAATGCTTGCTTTCTTTTTATAGGAAAGACAATGAATAAAAGAGGTGTATCTTATATGATTATGCGGTTTGGATATGTCTCACATGCAATGGCACTCTGGGACTGTTCTCCTGCCAAAACAATGACGTTTACAAGCTTTAAGAAACTCAGCAAGCAAGAGCGAGAAGACAAACTGTACCATGTTATAAAGCAAAATTTAGAGCACACAATACGTATCCTACATTACAATATAGCGCATGAAATCCCACTATATCGCCTATCGTCTTCAATCGTCCCACTTGCAACACATCCCGAAGTCGAGTTTGACTATATTGGGGTATTCACACCACTTTGGCGTAAAATAGGAGCTTTAATTAAAGAACACAATTTACGAATAAGTTTTCATCCAAATCAATTTACGCTATTTACAAGCGACAAGCCACATATTACTACTAACGCTATTACGGATATGACTTATCATTATAAAGTATTAGATGCTATAGGCATTGCAGATTCCTCTTACATTAATATTCATGTAGGTGGAGCCTATGGAAATAAAGAAAAGGCAATTGAGCGCTTCCATGAAAACATAAAAAAACTTCCTGCACATATAAAAAAACAAATGACTCTTGAAAATGATGATAAAACCTATACAACCGCTGAAACTTTATCAATTTGCCAAAAAGAAAATATTCCATTTGTATTTGATTATCATCATCATATGGCCAATCTTTGCGAGGAACCACTAGAAGAGTTGCTTCCTGCAATTTTTGAAACTTGGTCACATACAAATATCTCTCCTAAAGTTCACATTTCCTCTCCGAGATCGGAAAAAGAATTTAGGGCTCATGCTGAATATATCGATTTAGAGTTTATCAAGCCCTTCTTACACGTTGCAAAAAAAAACAATCATAATTTCGATATTATGATTGAAAGTAAACAAAAAGACTTAGCACTATTCCAATTAATAGATGAACTTTCTGCTATAAGAGGAATTAAAAGAATAAGTGGTGCAAAGTTACAGTGGTAAATTGTAACTTTGCACCATTTTTTCAAAAAAGTAATTT
Organism: Bacillus sp. MYb78; assembly: GCF_002975115.1. NCBI lineage: Bacteria > Bacillati > Bacillota > Bacilli > Caryophanales > Bacillaceae > Bacillus > Bacillus sp. MYb78. Next base: position 134,233 of record NZ_PCOB01000007.1, on the reverse strand, counting down.
TTATAGTAAAAAACATCCTATTTTATATGCTATTATTTAAATTAGCATTCCCCCGAGATTCAACTTTATTGAAACGGAGTCATAATATGATTAGTCAAAAAAAGTATGTACAATTTGTCATAATATACATATCTATATTCGCTCTTTGGATACTCTTTATTCCAAATGAGTCGCATATAAAGGAAATTGGGATTCTTTTCTTATTCTGTTTCGCTGCACTTTTTTCTTGCCACTGTTTATATAAAGCTATTAAGAAAATGAAACGCAGTGATAAACTATTTTGGATTTTATTACTATGTACTTGCCTATGTGGATTAATTATGGAGATAACCCTATTTCTTAGTTCACTTTCCATACATGATCAATCTATATTTTCATATAAAGCATTGCCTTTTTTTATCATACAATATATTTTGCTCTTTGTTGGATTTGCTATAAAGTTTATAAAGAATTACTCTATTAAGGGGCTTTCGCAATTTTCATTCGATAGCATCTTTATTATTATTATGAACATTTATTTCACCTTAACTTTTATCTTAGATCTTTCAAGTTTCCGCATGTTAACAAAGGATACTTGGATTTTAATTGGGTATTTCATTGCACAATCATTAGTAATTTACGCCGTTATTAGCCTATATAGAAGAGAACAATATTCTTCTAGTAGAATCGCATTAATTATCGGCTTCACTATTATACTCATATACGGTTATATTCATCTGTTTCAATTGAACTTTGGGATGAAAACTTCTGCTGAAATTAATTATTTAATACACACTGCTTCTATTTTATTAATTGGACTTTCTTCCATACTATATATTTTAGATAAACCAATGCAGCATGAAACGAAAACAAAATATTATCGATTCGATTATGTACGTTTTATACTACCTTATTTTAGTATAATTATTACTTTTTCTTTTATTATCATTCAACCTTGGGATGATAAGTTCATGTTAATCGGTCTCGTATTATCACTTATTTTGTTATTCTTGCGGCAACTTTACATGTGGAAAGATAATCAAGCACTAATCCATACATATGAACAGTTGACTACACAACTAGAGGATGAAGTTGAAGAAGGTGCATTTGCATTATCAAAAAGTGAACAACGTTATAAATCTTTATTCGAAGATCATCCCGATGCCGTTTTCTCTTTAAATATGAATGGCATTTTTCAACACTCTAATAAGGCATGCGAAAGCTTATTTACTGCCTATTATTGCGAAGTGGCAAGCTATTCTCTGGTACACTTCATTGATTCAAAAGACCACGAACTACTAAAGAAGGCTTTACAAATTACAAAGGAAGGTAGGCCACAAACGTTAGAAGTTCGTACAAAAGAACAAGAAGGCTATTATTATTATCTCCATATTACACTTATCCCTACTTTTATAAACAAAGAAGTGGTCGGAATGTTTGGGATAGCGCGTGATATTACCACTTTATATGAAAAACAAAAACAAGTAGAACATTTAGCCTTTCACGATGCACTTACTGGATTACCAAATCGCCGAAAGTTCGAAAAAGATTTAAAAGCCATTTTAAATACAGCCCAAACTAACGCAAATGATGTCGCCGTCATATTCCTTGATTTAGATCGATTTAAAAAAATTAACGATAGACTTGGTCATGACGTCGGAGATTTATTATTAATTGAAGTAGCAAAAAGATTACGCGGTTGCTTGCGTTCAAAAGATGTCGTCGCTCGCCAAGGTGGAGATGAATTTACCATTCTATTACCAGAAATGTACTCAGAAAAAAGTGCAATTTTTATAGCTGAACAGATTTTAACTATTTTAAACAAACCATTCTTCATTCAAGGCGAAGAACTCTCTATTACACCAAGTATCGGAATTGCGATGTATCCTGATTACGGAACTGATGTAAATGAGTTAATGAAAAATGCTGATATGGCTATGTACCGTGCGAAGGCAAATGGAAAAAACAGATTTGTTTTCTTCTCAAAAGAAATGAGTATCGCTCAAAATGAAATTCAATTCTTAGAAGGTGAACTTTCAAAAGCATTACAACAAAATGAATTTTTCCTTGAATACCAGCCACAAGTAAGCACAAAAACAAAACAAATTATCGGTTTTGAAGCATTAATACGTTGGAAGCATCCAAAACTCGGCATCGTATCTCCAGCCCAATTTATCCCTCTAGCAGAGGAAACTGGTTTTATTATTGAACTTGGTAATTGGATTTTACGTACTGCCTGTTTAGAGGCAAAAAGATGGCATAATCAAGGTTTTTCTCACTTAAAAGTTGGTGTGAATTTATCTGTTGTTCAATTTAACCATGCAGATTTAATCTCAACTATTTCAAAGGTGTTGGAAGAAACAGAACTGAAACCAGAAGCACTAGATATTGAAATTACGGAAAGCATCGCAATTAATCAAAATCAATCTGTAGTTGCAAAACTAGAACAGCTTCAAAATCTCGGCATTCAAATTTCAATCGATGACTTTGGAACTGGTTATAGTTCTTTAGCTTATTTAACAAAATATCCAATTAACACATTAAAAATTGCTCGAGAGTTTATTTGTGGAATTACAACTAGCCCTTTAGAAGAAGCAATTGTCTCTTCCATTATTACACTATCAAAAGAACTAAATTTAGAAGTGATTGCAGAAGGTGTAGAAACGGAAGAAGAATGGGAATTTTTACATAGACAAAATTGTGATCACATTCAAGGATTCTTTATTAGCAAACCTGTTTCTAGTAAAGACGTTTGGATGTTACTCCATAAAAAAACAACCGTCTAAATAAGGCGGTTGTTTTTTAAAACTCAAAAGGTAAATCTGCAGCTACTTGTACCTCTTGATCATTATGAGAAATTATTTGACTTTTCTCAAATGCTGTATCACCTAATGAAATACCCCATGCCATTGCTAACGTTAATAAACTACCAATAAGTAATTTCTTCATATTCCATCACCCACATTTTTTACTTTTAATATATCATGAAAATTTATTCACATTGTATGCAATTATGCATATCCACTTTTTAGGTTGTTTATCTGCTGATTTTATTTACAAGCGCTTCTTTATATGCATGCATTTCTAATATATCAAAAAAGAAACTTGCCTTCTTATATGCATCTTCAATCTCTGCCTCTTCATACTCCAACTTCCTTAGGCATTCACCTCTTTGATAATATAGCTGTCCAATTAATGCCATACTATTAATTCGGCATGATATTTCAATCGCTTTATTTACTTGATAAAGTGATTCTTCATATCGACTATCTAAGTATAATGCTTTTGCATGATTATACCTTACCTTCACGTCAAATTCTTCATTATCATGCAATGCCTCTAATTGTTTTAATATTTGTTCAAATAAATCAATACCCTTCTTCAAATAGCCATTTTCAGCATAAATGTTTGCAATTGCGTTTTCAATATAAAGATTCTGATATACATCTATTCCTGTCAATTGTTGATTGAGCAATTTCTTTAATTCTAAAATACAATATTCGTAATCGACTTTTTTCAATACGTAAGCAGCTACATAATATTGCCATTGAAGAAATTGCTGGAATTCAGGATGATATTCTTCCTTTTTCAGCTCATTCCATACTTTATTATAAATTTCTTTATATCTTTTTTGCTTACAAAGCATAATGACTTGATCTTTAAACTGTTTTTTTCTTTCAATATCCGAATAAATGAGTACCTCATAAAAATGAATAATGGGAATTTGTAATTTTGCTGCAATACCTTGCAATATATCCATACTTGGGTATACTGCACCCGATTCAATTCTGCTTACTTCCGATTGATGACATATGTTCTCGGATAACTGTTTTTGTGTTAATCCTCTCAACACTCTAATTTTCTTAATTTCACTTCCTAATTTCTCTGCTTGCATACTTACTCACCATCCCATTATAACAATCTAATTTTTTAAGTTGTCATACCACTACAATAATGTGAATTCGACAATTTTTGATATGAAATAATGCATAATATATATAAAATTCGGCAAATTTTTCATACAATTCATCTCACATATAATAATAGATTAGGAGTGTTATAGATGAATTATAGAAAACTTGCCAGTGCTTTCGTTACATTCGGTCTTCTTTATCCTTTATCAACAGAAGCTATTCATGCTCAAAAATTGGACAAAAGTGAAGTAAAAGTTGAAATCGCTCAGCCTGGTTTAACAATCGGGAAATTAACACAACCTCAAAATGATACGAAAGAAAATATTGCTAAAAAGTATTTAAAAGGTGAGGTAAACGGGGCTAAAGCTCAACAAGAACAAGTCACTACTGAAAAAAATGTAGATTTCCAACCTACAAATAAAGAAACCAAAGAAAATCAAACCGAAGTTCGCCTTGCACAAACATATAAAAACTATAAAGTATATGGCCAAGATCTCATTGTAAAAGTAGATAAAAATGGAGTGATCACAACTGTTAGTGGTAAAGTTGTTCAAAATTTAAATCAACAACCTAATCTTACTATAACAAATTTTTTGTCGAAAAATGAAGTAAAATCTAAATTACGCGATATAGTTCAAATTCCAAGTGATGCAGCTGAGACGGAATTCTCTAGCGAAACCGTTGTTTATAAGAAAAAAGATGGCTATTATACATTCGCAACTGTTATTACATTTACTTATGAAAACAATGAACAAATTATAAACGGCAATGCTATCGTTGATCTAAAAACTGGCGAAGTACTTTTCCAAGAAAAATTCATTAAAAACAAAGAGAATAAGACTATAAATCAAGGAACATCACCTAGATTATCCCCTGCAAGTGAGCAAGGAACTGGGAAAAATGCACTTCAAGAAAACATCTCTTTCAATATTGCCAAAGGAACTGATGGAAAATTTTATTTAGCCGATTTATCACGCGGAAATGGTATTTATATTTATAATGCAAACTACGCCGATTCCCTCGGGGGATATAGTCAAGCTGGTTATCCAGGGACACTAATTTCAAGTAGCACTCCTAATTTTGCAGATAAAGAAGCCGCGGGCGCTATGAAGAACATGAGTGATATTTATGATTACTTTAAGAAAGAACATAATCTAAAAAGTTACGACAATAAAGATTCAAAAGTTGTTGCTAGTGTACACGGTTTTGATTCTACTGAAGTTAGTGATGGTTTAAAAGAAGACTATGTAAATGCATTTTGGCATCCTGCTTGGAACCAAATGGTATTTGGTGATGGTTTAGACGGAAAACTAACATCAGCTCTTGATGTAACAGCTCATGAATTTGGACATGCTGTATTCAGTGGCACGACAAAAAATAAAGTCGTGAGATATCCAAGCGCTGAAACATCTGCACTAAACGAGGGATTAGCAGATTTCTGGGGTACACAAATCGAATATTACGTAAAGAAAGATAAAGGAAACTGGATTATGGGCGATACATTAGGTGGCCTAACAATTCGTGATATCCCAAGGGAAATTGGTGACGGCGGCCATAAACTATATACAAATTTACAAGATTTCTATAACGATGGTAATAATCAAGAATCACACGTAAATTCTGGTATTATTAGTCACGTATTATATCAATTAGCTGAAGGTAAAACATATAACGGTGTTGCTGTTCAAAAACAAGGTAATGAAAAAGTAAGTAAAGTTGTTATGCGTGCATTGCAAAATTACGCAACTTCCGCTGAAGACTTTGAATCACTTCAATCTCACATCGTACAAGCTGCAAAGGATCTATATGGCACTGCCGTATCAAATGAATTTGCAAAGGCATTTGAAGCACATGGTTACAAGTCATTACAAAAAGTAAATCAAATAATAGAAGTAAAATAAGTATAAAAAGAAGGTCACCTCTCATAGGTAACCTTCTTTTTACATCCAACCCTTTTCTTCCGCAATTGTAATTGCCTCAATTCTATTTTTCGCATCGAGCTTCGTTAATACTTCAGAAATATAATTACGTACTGTACCCGGTGAAAGATAAAGTACCTTCGCAATTTCGTTTGCCGTCTTTCCTTCTTTCGCAAGCAACAATACTTCCTTTTCGCGATCTGACAACGGATTTTGCTCCTGCCATAGGCCGAACATTAAATCTTGGGAGACCTCTCGTTTTCCCTTCATTACATTACGGATTGCTGCTGCTAAATCTTCACTTGGACTATCCTTTAACAAATAGCCGTGCACACCAGCTTTCATTGCTCTTTCAAAATATCCCGGCCGTGCAAATGTTGTTAAAATCATTACTTTACATAATGATTTTTCTTTCTTTAACGCTTCAGCAACATCTAATCCACTTTGAATCGGCATTTCAATATCCATAATACTTATATCCGGTTTTAACGATTCAATTAATTTTAGTGCCTCTTCCCCGTTTGCCGCTTGCCCAATTACTTCGATATCATCTTCTAAATCAAGTAGAGCCCCTAATGCACCACGAAGCATCCGTTGATCTTCTGCAATAATAATTCGAATCATGCCCTCACCTCATCTTTTCCTGTTCTAATAACAACTGGAACTTTTACTGTTAACAACGTCCCTTGATTGATTGTACCTAGTTCAACAAAACCATCAATAAGAGCAATTCGTTCTTTCATGCCGCGGATACCATTTCCATCATGATTTTGATCTGTTAAACCGATTCCGTTATCTTTTACTTTCAAAATCAGCTCACCTTGCGATTCTAATACAGAAACTGTGCACCGCGTTGCCTTGCTATGTTTTACAACATTCGTAACAGCCTCACGTAAACACATCCCGACAATATTTTGTTCAATTGGTGATAACGAACTCGAGCTGGCTTCTTGCCTCACTTCTAATTCAATATTAGCTGCTTGTAAGATCGCTTTTATTTGCTCTAGCTCTTCTTCTACCGTAATCATACGCATATCAGAAATTAATTCTCTCAGCTGTTTTAAGGCTGTACGAGACGTTTGTGTAATTTCCTTCGCTTCCGCACTTGCACGCTCTGGATTTTTCACAATTAACTTCTCTACAAGCTGGCTTTTCAAAGTAATAAGAGATAACGTATGCCCTAATGTGTCATGAAGATCTCTTGCAATCCGCTGCCGTTCTTCACGTTTTACTAAGTCTTTAATTTGCTCGTTTGCTTCATTCAGTTGGTTCTTCAACATCTTTTTCTGATTAAAATTGCGCATACCAAATGGCGTAAGAAGCATTAAAATAAACATCGGAACAATATTTACTAAACTTGTAGTTGTTAGTTGATTCATATTTACAAATAAAAATGCTCCAAGCATTATAACTAACGAACATAACAGCACTCGAAATACTTTCTTATTTGGCGCAAATCCCATCGCACTTGCTGTGAAAAAGCCAAAGAATATCATAAAAGGATTATAAAATAAAGCAAATAAAAAGATGAGTATCATTTGAATGCATGCCCATAAAATAAACGTCTTCTGAACAAAATATAGCTGACGGTATGTGATAATAAAAAGTATCAACATACTGCTTCCTAGCACAAGCTTCCATCCTGATGCTTGTGCTAAGTGATAAATTGGAAATAATAGATAAACAAACCACATGTATGGAAAAAATCCCATATGTTTCGGAAAAATCTCAATCCTCTTCTTCTCTATCATTTATACCGCTTCCTGTCTTTTTCTTATATATATTGATACTACAACAAATATAAGGAAATAACCTCCTAATACCGCGATATTTTCCCATCCAATTGATTTTCCAGCTACAATATCCCACGCACCACTTCCGAAATGGTATGTCGGTGTCCATTCACCAATCGTTCTTAATATTTTTGGGAATACTTCAATCGGCATCCACACCCCGCCAACTATAGCTAAACTCATATTTAAAATATTTGCTAAGCCAGCAGCTGCGTCCGCCTTCTTAATGGAACCTATTACTGTTCCTAACGCTAAAAATGGTGTTACCCCTAACAATAACCATAACCCCGCACCTATCCATTGCCCTACCGTTAACTCAACATGATTAATTAGTATCCCTGCAATAAAAATAACTAATATTGAAAAAGCATTTACTACTGTTTGAGCGATAATTTTTGCTGTTAAATATGCTCCCTCTGGAAGCGGTGTAATTTTTAGAAGATGTGTCCATCCTTGCCCTCTTTCCTGAGAAAGTCTCACACCGAAGCTAAAGAGTGCAGTCCCTACAATGCTGAAAGTTGCCATCGAAATTAAATAGTGCGCTTTCCACGCATCTCCGTTTTGTGGTACTGGAACAACATTTGTAAAAATGTAGTAAAACATAACAGGCATTAATAATGAGAAAAAGATAAATAATTTATTGCGGAATGTACGTAAAATTTCTATTTTGCATTGCATCCATAATGCTCTCATGCGATTTCCTCCTTCTGATTTGCGACAAACTGTTCAAATGCTTCATCAAGGCTTCCACGTTCAACTGAAACATCTATTACAGGTAAATTCCTTTGATAAATGGCTTTTAAAGTTGCATCCGTATCCTCCGTTGTTAAAATGAATCGTCCTTCGCTTGACTTTACTTCTGTTACATTTGGTAATTCCTTTAGTAATTTTGTAGGAATGCTTTCCTTCGAGTAAAATGTGATTGTTTTTTGCGAAATTGTCGCTTTCATTTCGTCTGGTGTACCATCTGCGATAATCTTTCCGTTCGCAAATAATAAGATACGATTTGCTAAAGCATCTGCTTCTTCTAAATAATGCGTCGTTAAAATAATCGTTTTCCCTTCACTTGCTAACTTTCGAATCGTTTCCCAAAACGTTCTTCGAGACGTAATATCCATTCCTACTGTCGGCTCATCTAAAAACAACAAATCCGGATTTCCCGCAAGTGCAAGCGCAAAGTTTAACCTTCTTTTTTGCCCACCTGATAATTTCTCACATCTTTGCTTTCGCTCTGATTCTAAATTTGATAACTGCAGTAACGTTTCTTTCGCTATAGGATTCGTATAATAACTACGGAATAACTCGATTGCCTCTTCCACCGTAATACTATCAATGACACTTACTTCTTGTAGCATCGCACCGAGGCTATTACGAACATCTCTATGCTTTGGACTCTTTCCAAATATAGAGACCTTACCTTCCGTTGGGTCCTTTAATCCAAGCATCATCGACATCGTCGTTGTTTTACCCGCACCATTCGGTCCAAGCAATGCTACGATTTCTCCTTTATTTACATAAAATGAAACATTATTTACTGCGTTTTTATGTTTAAATGTTTTAGAAACACCATTTACTTCAATAATCTTTTCCAACTCTCCACCCCCGCTGTTTCTTATATTTACATTGTATTACTTGGAAAACTTAGGAAACAGTATGATACGTCATGACCTCGATATGACAATTGTCATGTATTCTTTATGAGAGGAATCAACCCGCATACCGCAAGCGAGTAGCAGGACGAAAATAAACATGATACAATCGGATAAGATATACATTCGAGGAAGGACAGTGGTTTTCATGATTATTCGTAATGAACAAGATTTAGAAGGCTTACGAAAAATCGGCCGCATCGTTGCGCTTGCACGTGAAGAAATGAAAAAACAAGCGAAGCCAGGTATGACAACGAAAGAGCTTGATTTGATCGGTAAAAAAGTATTAGATGAGCATGGTGCTATTTCTGCACCTGAAAAAGAATATGATTTCCCAGGTGTAACTTGCATTAGTGTAAATGAGGAAGTTGCTCATGGTATTCCAGGAGATCGTGTATTAAAAGAAGGCGACTTAGTAAATGTCGATGTATCTGCTGCACTTGATGGCTATTATGCAGATACAGGTATCTCATTTGTTCTTGGAGAAGACGAAGCAAAAGAAAAGCTTTGCCAAGCAGCGGTTGATGCATTTTGGGCAGCAATGAAAAAGGTTAGAGCTGGCTCAAAACAAAATCAAATTGGTCGTGCTGTTTCAAACTTCGCACATAAAAGTGGATACAATGTTATTCAAAACTTAACTGGTCACGGCATTGGTCTTAGCTTACATGAAGCACCAAATCACATTTTAAGTTACTATGATCCAATGGATAATGCGCTTCTAAAAGACGGTCTTGTTATCGCTGTAGAACCGTTCATCTCTATGAAAGCTGATCATATTATTGAACGTGGTGACGACGGTTGGACATTCGTTACACCTGATAAAAGTCTTGTTGCACAATGTGAACATACCGTTGTCGTAACACGCGGTGAACCAATAATCTTAACAGAAATCTAATACCAAAAACGGCTGTTTTGTAGATTTATTCCACATAAAACAGCCGTTTTTATTTTTGGGAAAATATGTGAACTATTGTTGAACTCTTTATCATTTAAGTATATAATCTTTAGCGGAGGTTACTTCAGCTTATCTTTACTAAAAAGATATTGTGACTACGGAGTAAAACAACTTCTTTCTTATTGTTTAAACAGTCTCAAAAATGACCGTAGTAACGTGTTAGTCGAATATTCTGTAATTCTTATATTTCTCTAACAATGTAAGAAACTATCATCTTTCAACTTCGGTCCACTAATCGCACAACTCTCTTTAGACAAAATAGATGACTATTTTCAAAGTACATATTGTCTTCATTCTGACCAAAACCAACCCTATCTAGATTTTTATTTCCACATAACTTTAAGGCAAAAATTAGCCTTCACAAAGGGATACACTACATTGGTTAGTATGTATCGTAAAACTTACCTTTATAACCATTCTTTTTTACTAGATATACATGAAAACTATCTCACATATAAAGGTCTGATATCATTCTTTATATCAGTATTTTTTTCGACATTTTTTGTCGAATTGTGTATATTTCCGCAGAACTGTGTAAATATACATTTTGTTTTACGTTAAATAATATTACTTTGAACATAATTCTGTTTGTCTGAGAAAGCGTATAGAAACGGAGGGATAACAAAAATAAATAGCTTATAAAAAATACTTTTAATATTCCATTTGTTCATGTGGAATAAGTCCCCAATGGACAAATGAATGTTCAGAGGAGGAAAAATGAAAAAACTTTTTAATGTATGTTTAATTGTATTCGTACTATTTTCGCAACTTGCTAGTTTTCCATACAATCAAGTAAAAGCGGAAATCTTAACAGGAGATTCCTTATTTGACACTGTTGAAATGAAAGATGCAACGAATCATATTATTGACGAAGCAAAAAATCCTAACAATTTAATAAAGATAGGATCAACCATTCAAGTAGAATACGCTTGGTCAATAAAGGATCAACAAGCTGCACACGCAAATGATACAGCAGTAGTTCAAATACCACTTGCATTAAAAGTATCTAAAGATTTGCAAGGGGATTTAGTAACAGATCAAAAAAATATTGGTCAATATTTTATAACAGCTAAAGATAATAAATTAAAATTAATATTTAATAATCAAGTAGAAAATTTGAAAGACGCTAAAGGAAAAATTAAAGTTGATACCGTGTTTAACTCAACTTTAAAAACTGGGGAAAAATCAGTTCAAATCGCTTTTCCTTTAGGAACAATGGTTCAGCCTATATCAGTTCCTGTTCAAGTAGAAAACTCTAAAGAAGATGGCACCAAACAGGATACTAATAAACAAGCGCAAGATCCAGTAGCTAAACCTGTTACTGACAATCCGGAGCAAGATCCAGCAACTAAAACTGTTACTGATAATCCGGAACAAAACCCAGCAACTAAAACTGTTACTGATAATCCGAAACAAAACCCAACAACTAAAACTGTTACCGATAATCCGGAACAAAACCCAGCAGCTAAAACTGCCACTGATAATCCGGAACAAAACCCAGCAGCTAAAATTGCTACTGACAATCCAGAACAAAAGCTAGCAAGCGCCCCTGCTGAGAATACAAATTCAGGTCCAAAGCAAATAACAACAAACATTTTAACCAGTGTAAAGTTGACGGATAAAGATGGAAAACCATTTACAGAGGATAACCGTCCAAGTACAGATTCCCCTGCCAATATTGAGTTTACATGGGAACTTTTAAAATCAATGAATGTGAAAAATGGAGATTACTATATTTTTGATCTTCCTAAACATTTTAAGATTTACAATACAATTAACAGTCCTTTATATGATAGTGAAAACCATCAAATTGGTAATTTCACTGTTACAAAAGATGGAAAAGTCACGATGACATTCAACGATTATGTTGAAGAGCATCCAGATGTTGCTGGTAACCTACAATTAAAGACAGAATTTAATAAAGCTGAAATTAAAGGTACAACAACACAAGAAATTCCTTTCCCGATTAAAGATAAGGATGTTTCTATTACAGTTGATTTTAAGCCTAATGTACAAACAGCTACGAATAAAAAGGGTTTACCTGATAGACCAATTAATACAAATGAAATTAATTGGAAAGTAGAGATGAACAAAACGAAAGACACCCTTAAAAACGCTGTTTTTAAAGATAACATTCCACAAGGTACAAGCTTAAATAAAGATTCTATTAAAGTTTATTATTTAGAAGTTGATGTTAATGGGAATGTAACGCGTGGTGCAGAAGCTGAGCCAACAGATTACAATATTATTTCATCAGATGGCTCAAAATTGGAGATTGCTTTCAAAGACTCTATCAATAAAGCATATCAAATCGAATATGCCACAAAGATTACTGATGAAAATATTAAAAGTTTCCGAAATAACGTTACGATAACGAGTGATAATCAAAAGCAACAAAACGCAAGTTCTACTGTAACGGTTTCTCGTGGTACACACTTAAATAAAACAAGTAAATATGATCCAAAGACGCAAACAATTGAGTGGACAATTACTTACAATGGTGATCAAAGAGAGATCAAAAAAGCAGATGCGATTTTAAAAGATATTTTTGACGATACACACGAACTAGATGCAAATTCTATTGTTGTAAAAAACGCTTCATATAATGAAAAAGGAACGCTTGTAACAGGAGACGCTGTTAATAATTACACTGTAAGTAACAAGAAGAATGGATTCGATTTACAGTTTAATGATGATATTAATAGTGCTTATGTGATTACCTATAAAACCAAGCCAACTAATAAAGTTATAGAAGATGGAAAAGTAAAAAATAAAGTTACAGCTGATAATGATTCAAGTAAAGAAAATGAAGCTAGCTTCAAGCAGCAAAATATTATTAAATCTAATAATAAAGCTGAAACAAATTATAAAGACAAAACAACAACTTGGACAATTATAGTAAATAATAACAACTATCCATTAAGCAACGCGATTATTACGGACACCTTTGATCATGGTGGATTACAATTAAAAGATAAGAAACTAGAAATTAAAGACGGAAATTATACCCTTCAAGCTGGGACTGACTATGTTTTAGATGTAACAGATAAAGGCTTCAAAATTACTCTTATAGGTACGTATCAGTCTAATATGACAAAGACATTAGTCGTAAAATATACGACAGACTTTGATTATACAAAGCTAGAAAGTGGTAAAAATTCATTTAAAAATACAGGTAACCTTTCTTGGATAGATACGGATTCTAATCCACAATCAAATAAAGTTGAAGCTAATTTCGATCCTGATACTTTCACAAAGGCAAATGGTTATAAATACGGTTCTTATAACGCCCAAACGAAGGAAATTACTTGGATAATAGGCTTTAACTATAATAATGTTGAGATTAAAGATCCTTATGTTATAGACGTAATACAAGATAAACAAAAATTAGTGCCTGGATCCATTGAAGTGCGCGATATGATTCTAAATGGAAATCCTGATAATGCACAACCTGGTAATGCTGTACCAACTGAGAAATATGAACTTGAAGAACCTACAGAGAAAAATAAAAACACCCTAAAGGTTCATTTCAAACAATCAATTAATTCACCTTACTATATTATCTTTAAAACAAGCCTTGATGGTGAACTTATCCAAGGCACCTACAAAAACGAGGCAGATTTAAAAGATGGTTCTAAAATCGTAAACACCCTTACAGGTGACACTCAAGTAAATAAAGGTGGCAGCTTCGTTACTAAAAAAGCTGTGCAAGACGACAACTATATTAATTGGAGTATCGCAATTAACGAAAGCCAATCAACCATTGCAGATGCCGTTGTAACAGATGACCCAACCGAAAATCAGGTAATTGTGGAAGATTCATTCCACTTATATCCTACAACTATTGATCCATATGGAAATTTAACAAAAGATACAGTAAACGAATTAAAAGAAGGAACAGACTATAAACTCAAAATAACAACAGACAATAATACCGGAAAGCAACATTTCGAAATTGCCTTCTTGAAAAAAATTGATCGAGCTTATATTTTAGAATATCGCTCACTTATTAATGCAGACGATAAAGAAAAAGTAAGTAATAAAGCGAAAATCACAGGCAATAAGTTGACAGTTAAAAACACAGAAACTACTGAAACGATTGAAGTGAGAATGTCTTCTGGTTCAGGCGGAGGATCTGCTACTAAAGGCCGTGGAAACCTTGAAATTATAAAGGTAGATAACGACAATAAGAACGCACTATTAGCTGGGGCAGAATTTACTTTATACGATCGTACAGGTAAAACTGTTATCCGTAAAATTACAACAGACAAAGACGGTATCGCTAAATTTAATAATTTAAAACGCGATAAATATTTATTAAAAGAAACAAAGGCTCCTGAAGGCTATGTAATTAGCTGGGATTTAAAACAAGGGAAAATTGTTGAACTTGGTACACAAGAGACTACAACATATAAACTTGCAAATAAGAAGTTTGTCGGTAAAGTAGTTTTAACAAAGTCTGATGACCTGAATAAAAACGTCACACTGCAAGGTGCCGTTTTCACACTACTTGATAAAGACAAAAAAATAATTTCAGAACACGAAAAATTAACAACAAATGATCAAGGACAAATTACTGTAGATAATTTAAAACCAGGAACTTACTACTTACAAGAAACAACTGCTCCTGAGCATTATAAATTAGACAGTACACCTATTCAATTCACAATCAAAGAAGATCAAACAACAGTAATAAACCGAACTGCAACAAACAGTTTGATTCCAGGATCGGCCATTTTAACAAAATTCGATAAAGATGGAAAAACTTTAGCAGGTGCGGAGTTCAGTGTACGCGATCGATATAACAAAGTAATTCGTGGATATGAAAAATTAACGACAAATGATCAAGGACAAATCGAAGCAAAAGATTTACGCCCTGGAGACTATCAATTTGTCGAAGAAAAAGCACCTAAAGATTACGACATAGATAAAAAACCAATTGAGTTTACAATTATAAAAAGTCAAAAGAAAGCACTTACTGTTACAGCGACAAATCACCTCATTAAAGGTGGTGTCACTTTAACGAAAGTCGATGATGTCGATGGCACTGCCCTTGAAGGTGCTGTATTTAAAATTGTCGATGCGAATGACGAGAAACAAGTAATTCGTGAAAATATAAAAACAGGTTCAGATGGAAAAGTTACCGTTAAAGATCTAGAGCCTGGTGCTTATAAATTTATCGAAACAGAAGCTCCTAAGGATTATACATTAAGTACAAACCCTATCGAGTTTACAATTGATAAAAGCCAACAAACTCTTGCTACTGTTACGGCAAATAACAGCTTAAAAACGGGCGAAGTTGAATTATTAAAAGTTGATGAGTTTGGTGAGAAAAAACCACTAGAAGGTGCAGTATTCAAACTTGTCGATACAAATAATAATGACGTTTCCCCTCACACTAACTTAACTACTGATAAACACGGTAAAGTTAAAGTTAGTAACCTACGTCCTGGTACGTATAAATTTATTGAAATAGCTGCTCCTGAACATTACGTTTTACGAGAAGAACCTATTGAATTTACAATCGATAGAAGTCAGAAAGAAACTCTACTTGTGAAAGCTGAAAATGCTTTAAAGCCAGGAGATGTTGAATTAACAAAAGTTGATGATATCGATGGTACAGCTCTTGAAGGTGCTGTATTTAAAATTGTTGATGCAAATGATGAAAAGAAAGTCATTCGCGAAAATGTAAAAACTGGTGCGGATGGTAAAGCTATCGCTACTGGCTTACGCCCTGGCGATTATAAATTTATTGAAGTAACAGCACCGAAGTATTACGACAAAAATACAAAACCAATTAAATTTACGATTACAGAAAGTCAAACAACTCAGGCTACTGTTACCGCTAAAAACAGCTTAACAAAAGGCGGTATTGAGTTAACAAAAGTGAATGCTGCAGATGAAAAGGAAACACTTGAAGGTGCAGTATTTAAAATCGTTAATAGAGATACTAATGAAGATGTTCGTACGGACCTTGTTACGAATAGTAAAGGAATGCTAGTTGTAGATGACTTACGTCCTGGTAACTATAAGCTTATCGAAACAAAGGCTCCAACTTATTACGATGTAAATGTAGAACCAATTGAATTTACAATCGAAAAAGGACAACAAAAACTCCTTCCACTTACATTTAAAAATAGTTTAACGAAAGGAAAAGTTAAACTTATTAAAGAAGATGATGTGGAAAGTAGTAAAGCTCTTGCCGGCGCTGTATTCACATTGCAAGATGCAACTGGCAAAGAAATTATGAAAGATTTAACAACAGATGATTACGGAGTATTAGTTATTCCTGATTTAGCACCAGGGGATTATCAATTTATCGAAACAAAAGCCCCTGAACATTATAAATTAGACAAAACACCTATTAAGTTCACAATTAAAAAAGGTAGTAAGGAAGATCTTCCTATCCCTGTTACTGTAAAAAATAGTTTACTTACAGGTGGCGTCACTTTAACAAAAGTTGATGATGTTGATGGCACTACTCTTGAAGGTGCAGAATTTATAATCGTTGACGCTCATGATACTAAAAAGGTAATTCGCAAAGGTTTAACAACTGATAAAAACGGTAAAATTTCTGCTTCTGATTTACGTCCTGGAGACTATCAATTTATTGAAGTAAAAGCTCCAAAAGACTATACCTTAAGCAAAGACCCTATTCCGTTCACTATCGAAAAAAGTCAAAAAGAGAATATTACTGTTACTGCTACTAACAGTTTAAAGAAAGGTGCAGTAACATTAACAAAAATTGATGACATCGATCGTACGATGCTCGAAGGTGCAATCTTTAAGATTGTGGATATGAATGGTAAGGAAGTTCATACGAATCTTGTTACAGATAAAAACGGTAAAATTTCTGTTTCTGATTTACGCCCTGGAGACTATCAGTTCATTGAAACAAAAGCTCCTGAGCACTATGTATTAGATGAAACAACGATTCCATTTACAATTGAAAGAAGTCAAACGAAAGAGATCAATGTTACAGGCAAAAATGCTTTGAAAAAAGGTAGCGTTGAACTAACAAAGATTGACGATATTGATATAACTACAAAACTTGCTAACGCCGTATTTAATTTATTAGATGCAGACGGAGAGCTAGTTAAAGAAGGCTTAAAAACAAATGATGAAGGTAAAATTGTTGTTGAAAACCTACGTCCTGGTACGTATCAATTCGTTGAAACAATTGCTCCTGAACATTACGATTTAGATAAAAAACCTATCGTATTTACAATTAAAAAGAGCCAAACTGAAACTCTTCATATCACTGCTACAAATGCTTTAACAAAGGGTGCAGTTAAACTTTCTAAAGTAGACGATGTTGATGGCACTGTTCTTAAAGATGCAGTATTTAAAATTGTTAATATGAACGGTGATGTAGTTCATAAAGACCTTGTTACAAATGAACAAGGAATAATCGAAATTAACGACCTACGTCCTGGTGATTACCAATTTATCGAAACGAAAGCTCCTAAGCATTACGTTTTAGATGAAACACCAATCAAATTCACTATTGAAAAAGGACAGAAGAAAGCTATTTCTTTAACTGCTACAAATAGCTTAAAACAAGGTAGTATCGAATTACTTAAAGTTGATGATTTAAACACTCAAACAAAACTTGCTGATGCGGTATTTAATTTACTGGATCAAGATGGCAAAGTACTTAAAACAGATTTAAAAACAAACAGTGAAGGTAAAATCGTTATCGAAAACTTACGTCCTGGTACGTATCAATTCGTTGAAATAACGGCTCCTGAACACTATGATTTAGACAAAAAACCAATTATATTTACAATTAAAAAAAGCCAAAAAGATATTGCTACCGTTACTATGAAAAATAGTTTAACAAAAGGCGGCGTGGAACTTTCTAAAGTGAATGACGTCGATGGCACTACTCTTGAAGGCGCAGTATTTAAAATTGTGAATATGAATGGTACTGTAATTCGCAAAAATCTTGTTACGAATCAACAAGGTAAAATTAGCGTTTCTGACCTACGTCCTGGTGATTATCAATTCATCGAGACAACGGCTCCGAAACACTACGATTTAAGCAAAGAGCCAATTCCATTCACAATTACAAAGAGCCAAGCTGATCCTATCTCCGTTACAGCTACAAATAGCTTAACGAAAGGCGCTGTGGAACTTTCTAAAGTGGATGATGTAGATGGTACTGCTCTTAAAGATGCGGTATTTAAAATTACTGATCTGAATGGTAACGAGATTCGTACTGAGCTTACAACAGATGTACATGGAAAAATTTCTGTTTCTGATTTACGTCCTGGGGACTATCAGTTTGTTGAAACGAAAGCTCCTGAACACTATAAATTAGATAGTACACCTATTAAGTTTACAATTAAGAAAAGCCAAAAAGAAAAGCTCCAAGTTACTGCTACAAATAGCTTAACTGAGGGTGCTGTAGAATTAATAAAAGTGGATGATATAAATCCAGATACAAAACTTTCTGATGCAGTGTTTAACATCATCGATGCGAAAGGTAAAATTGTTCGCACTGATTTAACTACTGATAAAGATGGTAAGATTACTGCTACGAACTTACGCCCAGGAGACTATCAATTCATTGAAACGAAAGCTCCTAAGCATTACGATTTAAATAAAACGCCTATTAGCTTCACTATCGAAAGAAGTCAACTAACTCACGCTTCTGTTACTGCTAAGAATGGCCTAACAAAAGGTGGCGTGGAATTAACGAAAGTTGACTCTATAGATAAGAAAGAAATGCTAGAAGGTGCGGTATTTAAAATTACTGATTTGAACGGTAACGACATTCGTACGAATTTAGTTACCAATAAAGACGGAAAAATCATCGCTAAGGACTTACAACCAGGAGACTATCAATTTATTGAAACGAAAGCTCCTAAACATTACGACTTAAATGAAGAACCAATTAAGTTCACAATCGAAAGAAGTCAAACAAAACATGTCTTCGTTACAGCTATTAATAGCTTAACGAAAGGTAGTGTTGAGTTAATTAAAGTTGATGATGCCAAGCAAAACACAACACTTGAAGGTGCTGTATTTAAAATTGTTAATAAGGATGGACACGATGTTCGTACCGATTTAACTACTGATAAAAACGGCCGTTTAGTTGTGGATGAATTACCGCCAGGAGACTATGAGTTTATCGAAACAAAAGCTCCTGAACACTATGACTTAAACGAAACACCTATTAAGTTCACAGTTAAAAAAGGCCAAGAAAAAATCGCCTCTGTTACTGCTACGAATAGCTTAACTAAAGGCGCAGTTGAATTAACTAAAGTTGATAACATCGACGGTACTACTCTTGAAGGGGCTATCTTTAAAATTGTAGATATGGACGGCAAGGATATTCGTTCTGATTTAACTACTGATAAAGATGGGAAGATTTCTGTTTCTGATTTACGTCCAGGAGATTATCAGTTTATTGAAACGAAAGCTCCTAAGCATTATGACTTAAATCAAAATCCTATCAAGTTTACTGTTGAAAAGAGTCAAACTGCTAAAGCTTCTGTTACTGCTACTAACAGCTTAACTAAAGGCGCAGTTGAATTAACTAAAGTTGATGACATCGATGGTACTACTCTTGCAGGGGCTATCTTTAAAATTGTAGATATGAACGGTAAGGATGTTCATTCTGATTTAACTACTGATAAAGATGGGAAGATTTCTGTTTCTGATTTACGTCCAGGAGATTATCAGTTCATTGAAACGAAAGCTCCAACTGGCTATGATTTAAACATTAAACCAATTCCTTTCACAATTACGAAAGGACAATCTCAGGTTACCTCTGTTACAGCTTTAAATAGTTTAACAACAGGTGCAATTGAGTTAACTAAAGTTGATATTGATCACCATGGAACACTTGAAGGTGCCATTTTCAATATTTTAGACCAAGATGGAAAAATCATCCGAGAAGGTTTAAAAACAGACCAACACGGAAAAGTAATCGTAAATGATTTGAAACCTGGTAATTATCAATTAGTAGAAACACAGGCTCCTAAAGGCTATCAATTAGATGCATCACCAATAAACTTTACAATTGATAAAGCCCAAGCTACACCACTACAAATTACAGTTTCAAATAAAAAGATTGAATCTTCGTCAGGTGGAGATGACAAGCCAGTTACTCCTCCAAATAAAGAAGAAAACAAAGGCAATGAAACATCTGAGAAACACAAAAACGGAACTTCCGAAGAAACATCAAATGAAACAGATAACAAACAGCAAGGTGATCGAAATACGGATAAACACCTTCCAAATACAGGTCATAAAGAAGACCCTACACAAACAGTAGGTATCGTCCTTCTACTAGCTGGATTATTAAGTATTTTAGCTACAAAACGCAAAAAACATTATTAATAATGTTTTTACATCCAATCAATCTCTCAATTGATTGGATGTTTTTTTATACAAAAAGGACGATACATAAAGTATCGTCCTTTTAACGGGGTGAGGCTGCCCAAAAGTACGGAAAACCTTTGAACAGCCTCTTATTTTCATATGGATGCCTTACATATATCACTGATAATAATTATGAAATGCGGAAACATAATTACCATCAACTGATTCAAACATGAGAAATGAAACCCTACAGTGGTTCCATTTCTCTACATAATCTAAAGTTTGGGTACACTAGATTCATGCAATGTAGGAGCTTTCAGAGTAGAAAGCGAACCTTCGTTTAAAATGATAGCATACATATCTTCCTCAAAAATATGCAAATATGCATATTTTGTTTTTATTTCTCAATGTCAGAATATTGAAAAATAAAAGGCGCGAAGGTAAAATAAAGTCATTATCCGTCTTCTTTTGTCAGTCACAGAGAATAGAAGAATAGGAGAATAGGAGAGGAAAAAATGAGAAAATCATTGAAACAAAAAATAGTAAGCTCTTTGCTTGCTGTATCACTCGCTGTTAGCTTAGCTCCAATTGGGCAAGCAAAAGCGGATTCCACGTCAGAGGTTACACAAACTCCATCTATTACAAAACAGATTGATCCAAACCGCGCAATTGAACATGTTCGTTTCTTATCTGAAACAATTGGTCCTCGACCCGGTGGAACAAAATCCGAAGAATGGGCTTCTCGTTACATTGGTATGCAGCTTAAATCGATGGGCTATGAAGTAGAATATCAGCCATTTCAGGTGCCCGATCAGTACGTTGGATTCATTGAATCACCACTATCAATAAAACGTAATTGGCAAGCTGGTGCTGCTCCTAATTCACTAATTTCTACAGAAGCTGTTACAGCTCCCCTTATCTTTGTTCAAGGTGGGACAAAATTAGAAGATATTCCAAATGAAGTAAACGGTAAAATTGTTTTATTTGAAAGAGGAACGACAATTACAGACTATAATAAACAAGTTGAAAATGCTGTTAGCAAAGGTGCAAAAGGTGTTCTTTTATACAGTTTAATTGGCGGACGCGGAAATTATGGACAAACCTTCAATCCCCGCCTAACGAAAAAGCAATCTATCCCTGTCTTTGGTCTTGCTTATGCGCAAGGAAATGCATTTAAAGAAGAAATCGCTAAAAAAGGGACAACAATTCTTTCCCTAAAAGCGAGACATGAATCTAAATTAACATCTCTAAATGTTATCGCCACAAAGAAACCAAAAAAGAGTACCGGTAATGAAAAAGCAGTCGTTGTAAGTTCGCACTATGATAGTGTTGTCGGAGCACCTGGCGCAAATGATAATGCTTCTGGAACTGGATTAGTATTAGAACTAGCTCGTGCTTTTCAAAATGTAGAAACTGATAAGGAAATTCGGTTTATTACCTTTGGTTCTGAAGAGACTGGCTTACTTGGCTCCGATTATTACGTTAATAGTCTATCCCAAAAAGAACGCAATCGAATTTTAGGTGTCTTTAACGCAGACATGGTTGCAACAAATTATGATAAAGCAAAGAATTTATACGCTATGACACCTGATGGCTCTACAAACTTTGTAACAGATGCTGCCTTGCAAGCAGGTAAACAACTAAATAATGACCTCGTCCTACAAGGTAAATTCGGTTCTAGTGATCATGTTCCATTTGCTGAAGCTGGTATTCCTGCTGCTCTATTTATTTGGATGGGTGTCGATAGTTGGAATCCATTAATCTATCATATTGAGAAGGTATACCATACACCTCAAGATAACGTATTAGAAAATATTTCACCTGAACGAATGAAAATGGCATTAGACGTTATCGGAACAGGGGTTTATAACTCGCTTCAAAAACCTGTTACTCAAACTGAACAGAAAGCTGCTTAATCAATAAAAGAC
Source organism: Bacillus sp. MYb78 (assembly GCF_002975115.1). Lineage (NCBI taxonomy): Bacteria > Bacillati > Bacillota > Bacilli > Caryophanales > Bacillaceae > Bacillus > Bacillus sp. MYb78. The sequence continues at coordinate 111,764 of NZ_PCOB01000007.1, read as the reverse complement.
CACTGATTTTTATCAGTGGTCTTTTATTGAGAAAAAATATATATGCATAAAAGCATATTTTATCCTACTCATTATCGTATACAATATTAACTGTAACAATATCGATTACAACTTATAAGGAGGCTTTTTCTATTATGAAAAAAATGATTTTAGCAGGTGCGTTAACTTTAGCAGGAATTACCGGCGCTACCGCGTTTATTCCTGAAACAAAAGTCGCTGCTGCCGCTCAAGAACAAAGCTTTACAAAATTTTATTCTTTGCAAACTGGAGGTAGTTCTGAACAAGAACCTGTTTTCCTTCAAAAGGGACAAGAGTTAACAATTCAACCTAACAGCAAAACTCCTAGTTACAGTGTTTATGACTCAAATCATAACCCTATTGGACGTTATTCTGATGGTTACGGCCGAATTTTCACTGCAAAAACAGATGGAAATATGTACGTTCAATTTCATGCACCTTACGTTTACTATAGTCCTGTTAGTTTTTCTGTTACTTATACAATCCAATAAAATAAAGGGCCTTTCTCAAGGGCCCTTTATTTTGCTTCCCAATTCACTTTTACAAAACCATCTTTCACCATTAAACCACTTATATTAAATACATACTTTTCATTTGCTTTTAATGTAGCTTTAAAAGTACCTTTTTTCGATTCACAGATTTCTTTTAACTCTCTTATACCTTCTCCTTCTCCTTTCCTTTCATATAAGCTAAAGCATAAATTACCACGTTTTGCATCTGTTTCATAAGAAAATGTTACTTCTGTATCTTTTGCATACTCAAGTTCAATACCTTTCCCAGCAATATCCCATGATGAGAATTTTGCCTCGTAACTTGTCTCCCCTCGCTTCTCATTTTCTAAATATATATCACCAGCTCTCCACATATCATCTAGCGTTTGAACAAAAGCAAAGCCGCTAAGTAATACAAACATCGCACTTGCAAATATGACAACTAATGTTATCTTTTGTTTTTTCATAACCTTCATCGTATGTTCGCCTTCTATTTTCTTGTTACTTCTTCGTATCATATATAACAAAACTCCAATAAAAAATGGCAATACAATCGCTATAACACTCCACCACTTACTTATTCCACACGTTTTCGCATCTGTATACACCCATGATGCTACACATACTAAAAGTGCTATAAAAGCCAAAAACATTGTAATCCCAGCTATCTCAAATACTACAAATGGATTAGCGAACTCTATCATGTAATTTATACTCCTTCTTTAAAAATGACTGTATGACAACGTATATAGGAATGTATAGGTGCATCATAATAACTATCGTTATAATGACAGATATTTTATGATCCAAATGACTAACAAACTGCTCTAGGGTGACTGTTAATACAATCATCCAAATAGCATGAATGAAAACAACCCATCTCTTTTCTAATTTCCGAGCATTTCGCACGCTCTGTTTCGTATGATTTATCAGCTCTTCGCTAGGAATCATCTCTCCCGCTAAACTGCTCTTTATTTTCTGTTCAAATTTATCTTCCTTCATGCACGAAACCCTCCAAATGTTCTCGCATTTTCTTTTTCGCATAATTGAGACGATACTTCACCGTACCAATCGGTATATTTAATATTTCACTCATTTCCTTGTAAGAATATTGTTCATAGTAATAGAGTACGAGTACCGTTTTATATTTTTCATTTAATAACTGTATTACTTCCCGTATCATTTCCGCTTCCACTTTTTGAATAAATTCTTCTGATATATTCACTTCATCTGCGAAATCTATTTCTCCACCATCTTCTTTATGAAACAAATCCAATATTCGATCTTTCCACCTTTTTTTCTTACGATAAAAATCATAAAACGTACGAACACAAATTGTAGTAATCCACTTTTTATAATTATCCACATAAGAAAGTTGGTGCCTTGATGAAAAAACCTTTATCCACGTCTCTTGAAAAATATCTTCCGCATCTTCTTTCGTTTTCGCTAACTTATAGCATAAGGAATATATTTGCTGCTTATATATATCAATTAATTCTTCTACCTTTTCTTCCATCATAAGCCTCCTGTCATTTATATAAGACGACGCAAATTATCCTTTTGTTTGATAAAATTTTATTTTTTTATTATCTCCATACAAAAAGGCAATCACAACATCGTGTGATTGCCTTTTACTGAAAGCGAAAAATCGGCTCCGCTTTGCTAGAATACTCGGTGGCTTCGCGCCTTCCTCCGAGGCAAAGTACGCCTCTCTGTTAGGAGCTCCATCCCCCTCCTATTCTAAACGAGCCGCTTTCTCTTTTCTTAATTACATTTTTTCTGGTGCAGATACTCCTACGATTGCTAATGCATTTTGAAGTGTAGTGCGTACTGCTTTCATTAACTCGTAACGAGCTTTACTTAATTCTAAGTTATCTTGGTTCAATACTTTTTCTGCATTGTAGAAGCTGTGTAATGCTGCTGCTAATTCAAATGCATAGCTTGTAATGCGGTGTGGCAGACGTTTTTGTGCTGCATCCGCAACTACAGCTGGGAATTCACCAAGTTTTTTCAGTAACTCTACTTCTTTCTCAGAAGTAACAAGTTTGTAATTCACGTCTCCATCTGCAGCTAATCCTAACTCTTCACCTTGACGAAGGATACTGCATACACGAGCATGAGCATATTGTGCATAGTATACTGGGTTTTCATTAGATTTTGATACAGCTAAGTCCATATCGAAGTCTAAATGAGAATCACCGCTACGCATCGCGAAGAAGTATCTCATTGCGTCCACGCCTACTTCTTCCATAAGCTCACGAAGTGTAACTGCTTTACCTGTACGCTTACTCATTTTCATTTTTTCACCATTTTGGTACAGTTGTACCATTTGGATGATTTCTACTTCAAGTGTTTCTTTATCGTAACCTAGCGCTTGAATAGCAGCTTTCATACGAGGAATGTAACCGTGGTGGTCAGCACCCCAAATGTTGATTAACTTATCGAAACCACGCTCTAATTTATCACGGTGATAAGCGATATCTGGCGTTAAGTATGTGTAAGAACCGTCATTTTTAATTAATACACGGTTTTTGTCGTCACCGTAAGTCATTGAACGGAACCAAGTTGCTCCGCCTTCTTCAAAGATTTCATCACGCTCTTTTAATACAGCAAGTGCAGCATCAATTTTTCCGTTTTTGTATAATGATGTTTCTGAGAACCATACATCAAATTTAACACGGAAGCTCTCTAAGTCTTTTTGAAGTTTTGCTAACTCATATTTCAAACCATATTCACGGTAGAATTCATAGCTTTCTTTTTCATCAGCTTTTGCGTAACGATCACCAAACTCTTCAGCTAAACGTTTACCGATTCCAATGATATCCGCACCATGGTAACCGTCTTCTGGCATTTCTTTCTCTAAACCTAATGCTTGCATGTAACGAGCTTCAACAGAAAGAGCTAAGTTATGAATTTGGTTACCAGCATCATTAATATAGTACTCACGAGATACATCGTATCCTGCTTTTGCTAATACGTTACATAAAGTGTCACCTACTGCCGCACCACGTGCATGTCCTAAGTGAAGGTCACCTGTTGGATTCGCAGATACGAACTCAACTTGTACTTTTTCACCTTTACCAGTGTTCGTTTCACCGTAAGCTTCACCAGCGTTTACGATTGTTGGAATTAAATCTGTTAAGTAGCTATTATCCATATAGAAGTTAATAAAACCAGGACCAGCGATTTCGATTTTTTCAATAGAAGCTTTTGCTTTATCGAAGTTTGCAACTAGTTCTTCTGCAATCATACGAGGTGCTTTTTTCGCAACGCGTGCAAGTTGCATTGCCATATTTGTAGAGAAGTCACCATTTGTTTTATCTTTTGGAGATTCTAATACAACGTTTGGAATCTGTTCTTCTGTCGCTAATTCTGCCTTTAATACAGCAGCTTGAATTTCTTCTTTAATCAATCCTTTTACCTGTTCTAAGGAATTCATTATTTTGCCTCCTTCAAATTAATTGTAATTGTATATCTGCCAGCTTCTTGTTCACTTAGAAGCAATGCGTACGTTAAGAAGAGTTGTCCTTTTTTCTTTTCATCCGACCATTTAAAAAGAACGTTATCAGTTTTCGTTTGCAGTGCAAACGTACCAAGTTCACTCGTATACGTACCCGTTGTCCATTCACCTTTCACATGCGTCTGACGCATAGAAATAGCACCTGAACGCATAATGAGAACTTGTTCATCTTGAATTTTAATAATTGTTTTCACTTCGCCTTGTTCGTTCGGCTCCTGGAATGTTACATATGTACCTTGACCTTTTACATAGTATTGACCATTTGCTTCAAAAGCAACGGTTTCCTTCCTCGCCCCTTCACGGATTTCTGTTACGAAATGAACGTGTACCGGCAAGCCTGCAAGTTGTTTCTTCACGTCTTGCACACCTTTCAAATGTTATAGATATTAAATACTACTTATAATAAATCACTTTTCCTATCATATCAAAAAAAGACGCTGTCTGTCTGCTGAAAAATCAGGAAAACTCCATTTCAAAAAATAATTCACTTCTACTTTATTTCATGTGATAAAATATTTTTTAAATCTAAATATTCTTTTAATTATAGAGGTGAATTCAGTGATACCAACAAAGTTAAAAAAGGGTGATGAAATACGCGTGATTTCACCATCGTGTAGTTTAAGTATTGTTTCAAATGAAAGTAGAAAACTTGCTACAAAAAGATTAACTGACATGGGCTTTCAAGTTACATTCTCAAAATATGCCGATGAGATAGATCAATTTGCTTCCTCTTCTATTTCTTCCCGCATTCAAGACCTCCATGAAGCATTTGGAGACCCTAATGTAAAAGCTATTTTGACGACACTTGGCGGATACAACTCCAATGGTTTATTGAAACATCTCGATTATGATCTAATTCGTAAAAACCCGAAATTTTTCTGTGGTTATTCTGATATTACTGCCTTAAATAATGCAATTTACACAAAAACAGGGCTTGTTACATATTCGGGTCCCCACTTCTCTTCATTTGGAATGGAGAAAGGGCTCGAGTATACAAACGATTACTTTTTACAATGCTTAACCACTAATGAGCCTATTGAAATTATTCCGGCGGAAACGTGGAGCGATGATTCTTGGTATATGGATCAGGAAAATCGAGAATTTATAAAAAATGAAGGGTATGTTCCAATTCAAGAGGGGGAAGCGACAGGAGAAATTATCGGTGGCAATATGAGCACACTTAATTTACTACAAGGCACACCATATATGCCAAACTTAAAGGGCAAAATTTTATTCCTTGAAGAAGACAGTTTAACAGGAAAATCAACGCTTAAAACTTTTGATCGCTATCTACATTCCCTTATGCAGCAACCTGATTTTGAACATATAACAGGTATTGTAATAGGAAGAATGCAAAAAGAAGCAGAATGTACGATAGCGGACATTCAAGAAATGATTTCTTCAAAACCTGAACTTGCACATATTCCTATCATTGCAAATGCAAATTTTGGACATACAACTCCAATTTTTACTTTTCCAATTGGTGGACATGCCAAAATCATTTCTAACAAAGAAAATACATCTATCACTATTTTAACGCACTAAAAAAGGAGCGAACGATTCGCTCCTTTTATGATTTTTCTATTTTTTGCAACGCTTTTTGCGGGATTGACTCTTTCGTTATTTCAGCCCATCCTTTTCCTTGCATACCTTTTGCATAAATTTTTATAAAAGCACCTGCATGCAATTCACGATTTACCATTCTTTTAATAATTTGTTGCTTTCCGTCCTCTGTATACCCTTTAAATGTATACAAATATTCACCGTCTTTTTTCTCACCTTTATCTACAACCGCATAATAATCTTGTATTTCTTTATTTGAAAAGAAGTTGTCTACAAAAGCATGTACACCTTCTGTTTTTGTGTTTAAATAATATGCTGTTCCCCCTAAAATGATGGCGAATACAGCTAAAACTTTAATTACCAATTTCATACATGCGCCTCCTGTTTGCACTTCTTTCTCACTAGTATTATATCTATACTTGTATTATACGGAAAAGAGCATACTATACTCTATCTAAAAGTCTTACACTTTCCTTACATTATTGTAAGGGATTTTTTCTTAAAGCAAGTTCCCAAGAAAAAATTTTTCCGTTTCATACACTTTTATATTATTATTGAATGATACGAATTTTTATTACAAAAATCAAAGGAGACAGTTTTCAAATGGCTATCTTGCAAGGTTTAGCACTATTACTTGTTGTACTTTGTCTATTTACACTTTTCAGTTACCGTGCGCCTTACGGAATGAAGGCGATGGGCGCTTTAGCTAATGCAGCAATCGCAAGTTTTCTTATTGAAGCATTTCACCGTTATATAGGTGGAGAAATGTTTCATAATGACTTTTTACAATCAGTAGGAGAAGCTTCTGGTAGTATGAGCGGTGTCGCAGCAGCGATTTTAGTCGCATTAGCAATCGGTGTTTCCCCCGTATACGCTGTTTTAATTGGTATCGCTACTAGTGGATTCGGTATTTTACCAGGATTTTTCGCCGGATACGTTTGTGCCTTCGTCGTGAAATTTCTCGAAAAGAAATTACCGGCTGGTGTGGAATTTTTAGCAATCCTATTTATCGCTGCACCAATCTCACGTGGAATGGCAATGCTTATGGATCCGCTCGTTAACGCAACACTTGGTAAAATCGGTTCTATGATATCAGTTGCAACTACAGAAAGTCCTATCATTATGGGTATTATGCTTGGTGGATTAATAACAGTTATTTCTACCTCTCCACTGAGTTCTATGGCACTAACTGCAATGCTTGGATTAACAGGTTTACCAATGGCAATTGGTAGTCTTGCCGTAGCAGCCTCAGCCCCGATGAACTTTATTTTCTTTAAGCGACTAAAAATTTGCTCAAAGAAAGACACAATCGCTGTAGCAATCGAGCCTTTAACACAAGCAGATGTTGTTTCAGCAAATCCAATTCCAATTTATGCAACAAACTTCGTTGGCGGTGCACTTGCCGGTATTATTACATCGCTATTCCAGCTTGTTAATAATGCACCAGGAACAGCATCACCAATTCCAGGTCTTCTTGTCCTATTCGGATTTAATGACGTTATAAAAGTAACGATTGCTGCTGTACTATGTGGAATCGTTACCACTATTGTCGGATACATCGGGTCTATTGTGTTCCGTAAATATCCGATCCGCTCTGCTGATGAAATTCGTGGAGTTACTTCGGAAGAGAAGGTTGCATAAGAAAAAGAGCTATTCCCATCGTTTGAGAATAGCTTTTTTTGTGTTGCGTAACGGTAAATGAAATTATATCGGCGATTTTTTTAATATATCGACTTACCGACACATAACGACAAAATAAGAGCCCTCTAATCATATAGAGGGCTCTTACTTTATCTAGCTACGCCTCTCTAAACAGTCGGCTTCACTTTTATTTTATCTAGCTGCAGCGGCTAGAATGATCGGTGGCTTCGCTTCTTCCTTCGAGGCAAAAAGCGCCTCTACGTCTGAAGCTCCATCCCCCTCACATTCTAAGCGAGCCGCTTCCGCTTTTATTTTACCCAACCGAGCAGCATTTCCCGCACGAATTTGCTTGCTGCGACTGGTGTTTGATCACTATGGTCGTAGACTGGGGCTACTTCTACTAAGTCTGCTCCAACTACATTTATATTTGAATTTGCAATTGCTACGATGGAATCTAATAATTCTTTAGATGTGATACCACCAGCTTCTAACGTTCCTGTTCCTGGAGCGTGAGCTGGGTCTAATACATCAATGTCGATTGTGACATAGACTGGGCGTCCAGCAAGTTTCGGTAATACTTCTTTTAACGGTTCTAATACGTCAAATTTATATAAGTTCATACCTACTTCTTTCGCCCATTCAAATTCTTCCTTCATTCCAGAACGAATTCCGAAAGAATATACGTTTTCCGGACCAATTAAATCACACACTTTACGAATTGGTGTAGAGTGGGATAAAGGCTCCCCTTCATACGATTCACGTAAATCAGTATGAGCATCCATGTGGATGATTGCTAAATCCGGATATTTTTTTGCCATTGCCTTAAAAATTGGCCAAGACACTAGGTGCTCACCGCCGAGACCTAGTGGAAACTTATCGGCATCTAAAAGTTTTGATACATACTCTTCAATCATGTCTAAGCTGCGTTGTGCGTTTCCGAATGGTAATGGGATATCACCCGCATCAAAATATTTTACCTCTTCTAATTCACGATCTAAATACGGACTATATTCTTCAAGACCGATTGATACTTCACGAATACGTGCAGGGCCAAAACGAGATCCTGGACGGTAACTTACTGTCCAATCCATAGGCATCCCATAAATAACTACCTTTGACTCTTCAAAACTTGGATGACTTTTAATAAATACTTTACCTGAATAAGCTTCATCAAAACGCATATTCTTTTCCTCCTTATGTGGAACTTAAGGTATCCCAACCTTTCACTATTTCTCAAATTTGGAGCGAATTGCTCCTCTTTCTCGATTTACCGGGTCTTCTTTTTAACAACAAGAAGACGATTTTCTCTACAGAAGTGTAAGTAGCTAGCATGTTCAAGTCTTCTGGACAAACACCTTAAATGAGCTACTCACACTTTATTTGTTCAAGCTCGATTTTCTTACTTAATTAAATCGCCAACAAATTTCGGTAATGCGAATGCTGCGTTGTGTAATTCTTTTGTGTAGTATTTCGTTTCGATTTCGTGGAAACGCTCTTCACTTACTTCTAATGGATCATGTTTTTTAGATCCAATTGTGAACGTCCAAAGACCACTTGGGTATGTTGGAATATTAGCTGTGTATAAACGAGTAATTGGGAAAATTTCTTTTACATCTTTAAACACAGTCGTAATTAACTCTGGTGTGAACCAAGGGTTGTCCGTTTGTGCAACGAAAATACCATCTTCTTTTAACGCTTTTGAAATTCCAGCATAGAAGCCTTTTGTAAATAGGTTTACTGCTGGTCCTACTGGCTCAGTAGAATCTACCATAATTACATCGTATTCATTTTCGCTTTCTGCGATATGTAGGAAACCGTCTCCTACTTTTACTTCTACACGCTCATTATCTAATGCGCCTGCAATTGATGGTAAGTATTGTTTAGAGTACTCAATTACTTTTCCATCGATTTCAACAAGAGTTGCTTTCTTTACACTTGGGTGTTTTAACACTTCACGAATAACACCACCATCACCGCCACCAACAACTAATACGTTTTCAGGGTTTGGATGTGTAAATAAAGGTACGTGCGCTACCATTTCATGATAAACGAACTCATCTTTTTCTGTTGTCATAACCATGCCATCTAAAATAAGCATGTTTCCGAACTCTTCCGTTTCAACCATATCAAGTTTTTGGAATTCTGTTTGCTCCGTATGTAATGTGCGGTTAATACGCGCCGTAATCCCAAAATGTTTTGTTTGTTTTTCAGTGAACCATAGTTCCATCGTACAATCACGCCTTTCAATGCAAATTTATAATAGGGACATCATTAATGTCCCCTAACAAAAATAAAACAAAACATCCAAAATGTATAGTTAAAAGTACAAAAATACCGAAAATATATTTTAGTCAGAGGGTTCTAACATATATGTATAAAGAAAACCCTTTCTTAAGAAAGGGCTTTTGTCTCTATTTCTACTGGTTTACGAATTGGAATTAGGATCATAATACAACCAACTAACACCACAATTCCACCTACTAAAAACGGACTTTGTGGTGAAACAGTATGACCGATAATTCCTGATAAAATCGGAGCAATTGCGCCCCCTAACCAACGAACAAAGTTATAAACACCTGACGTAACAGATCTTTCATAAGGTGAAATATCCATTACATAACTTGTATATAATGCATTGTTTAAGCCAGATGCTAATCCTGATAAAACGATAAGAGTAATTTGTAACCACATAATTTTCACAAAGAATAGTGCAATTAAGAAAATCGCAAATACAAGTAAACTACCCTTCAATAATGTTTTTGGTTCATATTTCCCTTCTAGCTTATGTGCTAAAATTGCAGAACCGTAAGCTAACGCTAATCCCCATCCGCAAAATACAAAGCCTAATTGAATAGCTGATAAATGCATAATAAGTGGTGAATATGCTAACACAACGAAAAATCCGTAGTAGTATAACATTCCTGAAATCGCACCTTGCATAAACGGTTTATACTTCACCAGGTTAAGTAATTCTCCTACGCCAGCAGCCTTACGCTTCACTTTTCGCTCCGGTTCTTTTACAAAAAAGAATACTAAAATAAATGCTAAGAAAATTAAAATACTCGTCGCGAAAAATGGATAACGCCAAGAATGTCCACCTAATATTCCACCCAATAACGGCCCCCCAGCCATACCTAAGCCGATCGCTGCTTCGTATAATCCTACTGCTTCATGAACTTCTTTACTTAATGCTATTAACAGCGTCATTGCTGTAGCAAAAAACATCGCATTTCCTAATCCCCATCCAGCACGGAAAAGAGATAATTGAGCAATCGTTTGCGATATACCACATATAAACGCAAATACAGTCACAATCGCAAGACCGATTGTCATCATCCGTTTATCACCAAATCTTGATGCAAATATACCAGCTGGTAACATCATGATTGCCATCGTTAAAATATAAGCAGTAAATAACATTTCAACTTGCCAATGCGTTGCACCAATTTTCTCTGCAATAATCGGCAAAATTGGGTCGACTACTCCTATACCCGAAAAGGCCAGGAAGGTAGCCACCACTGTAATCAATCTCCCTAGTTTTTGTTTGCTCTCCATTTTGATTACTCTCCTTTTGTGCTCTCTAAAAATGTTACTGCACGATGTAAACTATCTTCAAGTTCTGCCTTTACACGTTGCATTTGCTCCATTTTTTCGTCTAACGTTTGCACTTGTTTTTCAAGCATATCTTTAATTTCTTGAATCACTTCACGATCACGAGGGTTCTCGCTATTTCTTCTTTGCTCCATTCTTTCTTTTAGTGATAAGAAATGCTGCATTTCTTGAAGTGTGATTCCTAGCACTTCTTTCGCTTCTACAATTCTTTTAATTCTGGCAATATCCTCATCCGTATACAGACGAATATTCCCCTCACTACGTTCTGGGGGATGAATTAAACCAATTTCCTCATAATAACGAAGTGTACGTTTTGTTAAACCGACTTGCTTTGTTACTTCATCAATTTTATACATGTTTATTCCTCCCTTCACTTGATTATTACATTTTACGTTAACGTTAACTTTTCTGCAACTGTTAGACTTTTGTAAATGTTTATCATATTCAATTGTATTTTCCCTAAAGCAGTTTCATAATGAAAGAAAAGAGATAATAAGGAGAATTTCACATGAGTAAACCACTTATTTTCGCTCACCGCGGAGTAAAAGGTACACATCCCGAAAATACGATGATTGCCTTCCAAGAAGCAGAACGCATTGGCGCTCACGGAATTGAACTCGATGTCCACTTATCAAAAGATGGTGAACTTGTCGTAATTCACGATGAAACCGTCGATCGTACAACAAATGGCGTTGGACTTGTTTCGGAAAAAACGGTAGAGGAACTACAATCATTGGACGCTGGTAGCTATAAAGACCCTTCTTTCCATGAAGCAAAAATCCCAACGTTGCGTGAGATTTTCATTTGGCTTTCCACAACGAACTTACAACTAAATATTGAATTAAAGACAGATGTTATTCATTACCCAAATATTGAGGAAAAAGCTGTTGCACTTGTGCGCGAATATCATCTTTCTAATCAAATTGTATTTTCATCATTTAACCATGACTCTGTTTCATTATTAGCAGAAATTGCTCCTGAAATCCCAAGAGCAATTTTATATGATACAACGATTGCTGATCCAATTGCCGAAGCAAAACAGAGAAAAGCAAGTGGATTACATCCAAACTTCCAGCTATTAACGAAAGAATTTGTGCAATTAGCACAAGAGCAAGGATATGTTTTCCGTCCATATACAATTAACGAATACAAAGATTTACAAACTATGATTGATTATGGTGTAGATGTCATCATTACCGATTGGCCAGCACGTGCCTTTGAGCTCCTTTCTTAATGGAAGGAGCTTTTTATTTTCGAAATTTCATTGTTTAAAATAAATGAAAACCCTCAATACTAATACAATAACGCTTGTATTAATGAGGGGCTGAAAAAAGATGGATCAAACTATGAATCCAAAACTTAAAAAATATAAACGTCTTTTCTTCACCGCAATGTTTTCTTGCGTCCTTTTCTTCGTTTTTTCTTTTTTTGTTATTATTATAGTTGCAAAAATTATGGGACCTCCTCCTGTTGCGGTCCCACAAACAAGCGTCTTTTACGCAAACGATGATACTGTTATTGGACAAAGTAATGAAATTCAAAAACGTTACAATGTCTCTCTTAATGAAATTTCACCTTATGTAAAAGAAGCGACCCTTTCTATTGAAGATCAAAGATTTTATAAACATCACGGCTTCGATGTGAAACGGATTGCAGGTGCAATTGTTGCTGATTTAAAAGCGATGGCAAAGGTACAAGGAGCTAGTACAATTACACAACAATACGCGCGTAATCTGTATTTAGATCATGATAAAACGTGGAAACGGAAATTATTAGAGGCAATGTACACTGCCCGCCTTGAAGTAAACTATAATAAAAATCATATTTTAGAAGGATATTTAAATACAATTTATTACGGACATGGCGCTTATGGAATCGAAGCTGCGTCCCGTCTATATTTCGATAAAACAGCAAAAGATTTAACATTAGCAGAAGCTAGTATGCTCGCAGGTATCCCGAAAGGGCCAAGTGTCTATTCTCCCTTTTTGAAAGAGGATCGTGCTAAAGGACGACAAGCTCTCATATTAGATGAAATGGTCGAACAAGGATATATTACGAAGCAACAAGCAGCCTTAGCGAAGAAAGAGCCACTAACTTTTGCCTCATTAGATACGAAAAAAGTAGCAGAGGTCGCACCATATTTCCAAGATGCTGTACAAGCTTCGCTTCTTCGTGATGTTGGATTAGACGAACAAGCTTTACAACGGGGTGGCTTGCGAATTTATACAACGCTAGACCCTAAACTACAAGCTGTAGCAGAGCAAGCTGTAAAAGATCATATACCTGACACAACAAACATACAAACTGCTCTCGTCTCTATGAATCCAACGACAGGTGAAGTGGCTGCTCTTGTTGGCGGAACTGATTATACTACGAGTCAATTTAACAGGGCTACACAAGCCGTTCGTCAGCCTGGTTCTACATTTAAGCCATTTCTATATTATGCAGCATTAGAACGAGGATTCACGCCTGCTACGCGCTTAAAAAGCGAATATACTGTATTTACTTTAGGTGACGGCGTTTCAAAGTATAAACCAAAAAACTATAAAGATTATTATGCAGATGATTTTGTAACGATGGCACAAGCTCTCGCAGTCTCTGATAACATATATGCTGTAAAAACGAATTTATTTTTAGGAGATGACGCACTCGCAAAAACAGCAAAACAATTTGGAATTACAAGTGCATTAAAAGATGTGCCTTCTCTAGCTCTCGGCACATCACCCGTAAAACCAATTGAAATGGTTAACGCTTATAGCATGTTCGCAAACGGTGGAAAAGAAGTAAAACCTACTTTCATTCGCCGCATTATGGATCATGAAGGAAATATATTATACGATGCTCATTTAGAGAGTAAACAAGTTCTCGACAAGAGCAAAGCGTTTGTAATGGAAGAAATGATGACCGGTATGTTTAATAAGAAACTAAGCAGTTATGCTGCTGTAACTGGCCAATCGATGTTATCAAAATTATCAAGAACATATGCCGGAAAATCTGGTTCTACTGAAACGGATAGTTGGATGATCGGATTTACTCCGCAAATCGTAACAGGTGTATGGGTCGGATATGATCAACCTAAATCTATTTCAAACGTAGCAGAACAAGGATATGCGAAGAAAATATGGACTGATACGATGGAGAAAGGCTTAGATGGACAGCCCAAAAAAGAATTTAAACAACCAGGTGACGTCGTAGCGGTTAATATCAACCCAGAGAACGGTAAAATTGCTACAAAAAATTGTCCTATTTCTGTGAAAATGTATTTCGCTAAAGGTACCGAACCGACTGAATATTGTATGGATCACGTCGATGATAAAGAAGAATTTGAAAAAACGACTGAAGAAAAGAAAAAAACAAGTTGGTGGAAAAAATATCTTCCTTGGTAAAAAAAAATAGCTGACGGGCATCCGTCAGCTATTTTTTATTCACTTAATAATGCAAGGCGCAATTCTTCACTAGATTCGTTCCAAATCGCTTCATTATGTTCTTTCAAGAACGTACCAAGTACTTTTTTAGATGATTCATCCATATGGTCAACCATAATGTGACGCTTCATTGATTTATCCATTTTGTTTACGTGTTCTGGAAGTGATTTATATCCGCGACGAATTTCACGGTCTACTGTCATTTCACAAGCTGTTACACCTGCGTAATAAGCACCAGTTGCAGTTCTTTCAATCGTTACCCAAACAAGCCAAAATGGTTTTCCGTTTGGAACTTCATCTTTATTTGTTAAAAACTTAATACCTTTTTCTACTGTACTACGCGCATGCATCGCACCGATATCAACGAATGCAGTTTTCTCTAGTACATCAACAAATACAGGTGAAATGTTTTCTAGGCTTAATGCCCCAACACCAAATCCACCATGTCCATCTGTTGAATCATTTTTCACGATATTAAAACCGATTTTTTTCTTTTTCTCTGTCATATGTAAAATCCTCCTCACTTAAAAATTATAACAGGCCAAAAATAGGCGCAATGATACTTTGTAAAAACATTAATACATGCGGAATAACTACCTGGAAAATAGGTTGAATTGTGTAATTACTAAGCGGTGTAATAACGAGAATTAATAACGCAATCGCTCCATATTTTTCATACTGTGTCATTTTCGCGCGAATATTTGCTGGTGCTAAATCTTCCACTACACGATACCCATCAAGTGGCGGGATCGGTAATAAATTAAATACAAGTAAAACAATATTTAACATAATAAAGAGCTCAAAAAACTTTCCTAATGTTTCAGCTACTGCAACTGGAACTGCATCTAACACTCCAAATACTGCTAAGCTATACAAAATAATTAAACCAATTGCACTTAAAATTAAGTTACTAATCGGCCCTGCAATTGAAACTAATATGCCTGCAAGACGCGGTCTTTTAAAGTTATATGGGTTAACAGGAACCGGTCTTGCCCAACCGAATCCAAGAATTAATACTGCAATCAAACCGATAGGGTCTAAATGAGCCATCGGTGATAGCGTTAAACGCCCTTGTCTCTTTGCTGTATCGTCCCCAAATTTATATGCAACATATGCATGTGCAAATTCATGAACGGATAATGCAATAATAATCGCCATTGCTACCAACGGAATTTCGTGCAATGGATATCTAAATAACTGATCCATACTTCATCTCCTCTTCCATATGTCAAAAAAAGAAATTATTTGTTTTTTCGATTGTTCTTCCCCATAATCCGCTATAATAAGAGTGTAACTTACATAAAAGGAGCGATTGTACATGCCATACGTAACAGTGAAAATGCTAGAAGGACGCACAGAAGAACAAAAGAAAGCTCTTGCTGAGAAAGTAACAGCAGCAGTAAGCGAAACAACTGGTGCTCCTGAAGAAAACATCGTTGTTTTCATCGAAGAAATGTCTAAGAATCATTATGCAGTTGGCGGAAAACGCTTAAGCGACAAATAATTTCAAGTTTTTCATAAGAAGCAGCCACTAGCTGCTTCTTATTTCTTTCCTTCTAACAACTCAATAATTCTCTCTTTATATTTTCCTTTTCTTCCATCTTCATAGATTAAATCATGTGGATAGAATAGCTTTTGGTCCGTTCTTTTCTTACCTGTAATCGCCTCAACAATATCCGATTCACGTGAAAGCTCTCTAAGCTCTCCGTTTGGCATAAGAAGTAGGATTGGCAAACGCTCTTCTTCTTCTCCTGCACGATAAAAGTCATACGGTAAGTCTGATGTTGAATCAACTACTAAATAATACTCCGGATCAAGTCCAATCTTTTTAAATAAACTACTTAATTCCATCCAATTATCTAAACCGTGTTTATCTGTAAACTCTACATATTTAAATAGGTTTCGATTCATAAAACGGCGGCATAGATCGCTTAAAATTGGATCTTCTTCTTCCTGCCATACTTGGAAGTAGTAATACATAACGTTCTCGTCTAACTTTAAATAATCCTCTACTGTTACTTCTTCTTCAAATAAAGAATAGAAATGAACAGGATGATTTTTAAATGTATAATACTTCTCGTGCAATGATTTAGCACGGTGTAAAATCTTCGTTAAAATAACTTCTGCACTTCGCGTTACCGGATGGAAATATACTTGCCAATACATTTGATAACGACTCATAATGTAATGCTCAACAGCATGCATACCACTATTTTTAATGACTACTTGATCCCCATACGGGCGCATTACACGCAGTATACGTTCCATATCGAAGTTTCCATACTTTACGCCTGTAAAATAAGCATCTCTTAATAAATAATCCATACGATCCGCATCAATTTGGCTCGAAATCATACTAATTGCTAATTTATTAGTAGACGTTTTTGCAATTACATCTGCTACCTTTTGTGGAAACTCCTTATCAACACGACTTAATACATCATTAATCTCCGTATTGCCAACAATAATCTTTTGCGTAAATTTCTCATGATCTAATGAAAATACTTTTTCAAACGAGTGAGAAAATGGGCCGTGACCGACATCATGAAGTAATGCCGCACATAAACATAACAATCTATCTTCAGCATTCCAATTTGGTCTGCCATCAAACACATCATCAATCATACGACGAATAATTTCGTATACACCTAACGAATGAGTAAAGCGACTATGCTCTGCACCGTGAAATGTAAAAAATGTCGTTCCAAGCTGCTTAATACGGCGCAAGCGTTGAAATTCTTTCGTTCCGATTAAATCCCAAATAACACGATCACGCACGTGCACATATTTATGTACTGGGTCTTTAAACACTTTTGTTTCGCTGAGTTTGTCGTTTAAATATACCACTTTCCGACATCCCCCTTTCTTTACTACATTCTTACTTTATATTATAAACGAAATGAGAAACAGAAAGAAATGAAAGACTGTATTAATTACCTTTATAAAAAGAAAAAATCACCTTTACCGAAGTAAAAGTGATTTCCTTTATACATTATTTACCTAAAACGAATTCAGCAACTTCGTCTAAGATCATATCTTTCCCTAATGGGAAGTAACCTTTGTTTAAGTCTTCATTTTTAATTGTGAATACGTGGTTGTTTTTAACAGCGTTCATGTTTTTCCAAATTGATTCTTCTTGGAATTCTTTTAAGCGCTGAGAACCGTCACCAGTTGTAAATACGAATAAGTAATCTGGGTTGTAATCGATTAAAGCTTCTTTTTGTACTTGTACTAGTGGTTTATCAGTTGGTGTACCTTTAACTGCTGGTAGTTTTAAATCATTAAAGATTACGCTACCGTAACCGTAGTCACCGTATACGCGGAAAGCATTTGGATACGCAGCCATTTTCATGAATGTTGCTTCACCAGTTTTAGCGACGATTTTGTCATGTAATTTGCTTGCTTTTTCATCATACTTTTTGAACCATTCTTTTGTTTCTTTTTCTTTACCGAAGATTTGACCTACTTCTTCGAATTTTGGACGCCATTGATCTAATGGAGTGTTTAACATAACTGTTGGTGCAATTTTAGATAATTGATCATAAATCTTTTCTTGACGATTATTTACAAGAATTAAATCTGGTTTTGCAGCAGCTACTGCTTCGATGTTAATTTTATCGCCCCAAGCAGAACCAACTGGTTTAACGTCTTTTAGTTTCTTTTCAATATGTGCATCAATTTTTTCTTGAGATGTATTAGCAGTAATAACCGGTTTCATACCGAAAATTAATAATTCTTCTGTTGAACCACTAAGGTCAGCAATTTTCTTTGGGTTTGCAGGAATTTTAATTTCCCCTTTTGCATGTTTTACAGTGCGCTCTTCAGTCTTTGCATCTGCTTTCTTTTCTTCTTCTTTGTTAGAACAAGCAGCAAATAGTACAGAAGTCACAACTAATACCATTGCTAATAGTGCCATTTTAAAATTCTTCATGTTCCCACTCCTTCTAGCTGTATTTATCTTATAAGTTGCAATGAACTATAAGAAACGAAGATAACAATTAATCAATATATTTTTATTAATTGTTGTTAATACCCCATTCTAACGGGCGTTCAACTTCCCATTCTTATATAAGAAGCTCAACGTCCATTAGAAGTCCCCCCTCTTCACGAGGGGGTTCTACTTAAGCTTTTTTACGCAATTGATTACTAATCATCGCTAAATCATATGTTAAGCAAATTGGCTTACAGTTTACTGGACATGGAACGATTTGAGCTTCAATCTCAAATACGTTACGAAGTGTTTCACTTGTCATAACTTCATCTGGTGTTCCTTGTTTCATTAACTTACCTGCTTTTAATGCAATCATATGATCTGAGAAACGAGAAGCGTGGTTTAAGTCATGGATAACCATAACAATCGTTCTACCTTCTTCTTCATTTAACTTTTTCAATAAGTTTAATACTTCTAATTGATGAGCCATATCTAAGTACGTTGTTGGTTCATCCAATACAAGTAATTCTGTTCCTTGTGCAAGAGCCATTGCAATCCAAACACGTTGACGTTGACCACCAGATAGCGCTTCTGCTGGACGATTCGCAAATTCTTTCATTCCTGTCACTTCAAGTGCCCAGTTAATGTAGCGATAATCCTCTTCTTTCAACGTGCCAAACCCTTTTTGATGAGGGAATCTTCCGTATGACACAAGCTCAAATACAGTAAGACCCGTTGGTACTTCTGCAGTTTGTGGTAAAATCGCCATTTTCTTTGCAATTTCTTTCGTTGGCTGTTTCTCAATTGCTTTTCCGTCAAGATAAACAGTACCTTGTTTTGCCTTCAAAATACGAGACGCCGTTTTTAATAATGTGGACTTCCCACAACCATTTGGCCCAATAATTGTTGTAATTTTCCCTTCCGGAATTTCAACTGTTAATCCATCAATAATTAAACCTTCATTATAGCCAACAGATACCGCATCAACCGCTAAAGTTGCCATACGAAAAGCCTCCCTTTATTTTGTCCTCATAAGTAAATAAATGAAATACGGTGCACCAATTACAGAAATAACAAGACCGACTGGTATTTCTGAAGTTGTTAGTACACTTCTTGAAATTACGTCTGCGAATAAAAGTAAAAACGTTCCTATTAGCGCAGCTGTGGGCAACATGATTTGATGTTTGCCACCAACAAGGCGCCTTGCTAAATGCGGGGCCATTAAACCGATAAAGCCAATTCCACCGGCAACAGCAACAGATGCACCCGCTAAACAAACTGCAATAAATAATAATTTACGTCTTTCTTTTTCTACATTTACACCAAGGCCAACTGCTGTAGAATCGCCTAGGTTCATTACATTTAATATGTGTGCTTTACTTATAGCAAGCGGTAAGAAAATAACCATCCATGGAAGTACACTTAATACGAATTTCCAATCTGTACCCCACAGACTTCCCGCCAGCCAAATCGTAGCAAAACGAAAATCGTTAGATGTCATCTTCATAGAGAAAATTAAACTAACAGCTCCAAATCCAGCTGCAACGGCAATACCGACTAGTATTAATCGAGTCGATGAAACGCCGTCTTTCCATGCTAATAAATAAATAATTACCGCTGCTAATATCGCTCCAACTAGTGCGAAAAATGGAAGAATGAATACAGATAAAAATGTACCAGTCCCTACTTTCCCGAAGAAGAAGTAGACGAATATAACAACTGTTAATCCCGCTCCAGCATTAATCCCTATAATACCTGGATCAGCAAGTGGATTTCGTGATAAACCTTGCAAAATCGCACCTGACATAGCTAAAGCAGATCCGACTAGTATAGCAATTACCATACGCGGCATACGGAATTCAAATAAAATAACAGACTGATCTTCAGCCCCTAGTCCAACCAATGACTTTAATACGTCCATTGGGGGTATTTTAAAAGTTCCTGTATTTAAACTAATAAGAAATATAGAAACGATTAGTCCTACTAAAATCGTTAATATAGAAATGTTCTTTTTTGTTAAGACACTCGTCCTCACATCTTTCCTCTCCCTTCATTACGTGCTAAGTAGAGGAAGAATGGAACCCCAATTAGCGCTGTAATTGCTCCAATTGGCGTTTCAAATGGCGGGTTAATAACGCGAGATAACATATCTGCACATTCAATTAACAGCCCGCCTAAGACCGCAGAACATGGAATAACCCATCTATAGTCCGAGCCTACAAGGAAACGAGTCATATGCGGGATTACAAGACCAACAAACCCTACTGATCCTGCCATGGAAACTGCGGAACCCGTTAAAACAAGAACAAGTACTGTTCCGATAAATTTAATTAATGTCGTATTTTGACCAAGTCCAATTGCAATTTCTTCACCGAAGCTCAAAATTGTAATATATCTCGACATCATAATTGCGATAAAAAGACAAACAAGGCCAATTGGCACTAACATATTAATACTTTGCCATTTCACTCCAGCAACTCCGCCTGCATTCCACATGCTCACCTCTTGGGCAAGATTAAAATACA
The DNA here is from genome assembly GCF_002975115.1 of Bacillus sp. MYb78. Lineage (NCBI taxonomy): Bacteria > Bacillati > Bacillota > Bacilli > Caryophanales > Bacillaceae > Bacillus > Bacillus sp. MYb78. Next base: position 91,038 of record NZ_PCOB01000007.1, on the reverse strand, counting down.
ATGCGATTCCAGATGAAATTGCCCCTAATAAAGCACTAATAGCTGCACCTGCTAAAGCTAATTTCACAGGTGTTAATCCACCTGGTGAAGAAGACCCAATTCCATATACAATGCTTGCACCAAACGCAGCTCCAATAAAAGATGCGATAACAAACATTAAATAAGGTGAATTAGGGAAAAATGCATACATAATTGCAATTCCAAATACAGCCCCATCTGTAATTCCCATTAACGACGGTGAAGCAAGTGGATTTCGCGTCATGCCTTGCATAATTGCTCCTGATACCGCTAAAAAGGCACCTGCAACTACGCCCCCTATTGCTCTAGGCATGCGAAGCTCTTGAATTACGTTATGATGTGTAATAGATCCATCAAACTGAAATACAGCTTGCCATACAGTCTTTAAACTAATATCTGCAGCCCCAAAAGAAATAGAAACTGCCATGCTTAAAGCTAACAAAACTGTACCCGCTACTAAAATAATAGAAGCGATGAGCGGTCTGCTCTTAATCTCTTTAACATTCTCTTCTTGCTGTTCTATACTGCTTGCGCTCGCTTCCATCCCTCAACCATCCTAACCAACAACATATATTTATTAAAATGAAATTTATTCTCAAATAGCAATAAAAAAATTAGGTGAATTGTTATTTTCCTGATAATGATTCTCAGAATCAGACACTTCTATTCTACCTATCGCTTTAAAAGACTGTCAACCATTATTTTGAAATATAAATTTATATAAATTGGAACTTTAATACAAAAGTTATATCCATCCTTTAGAAAACGTTCGTCCACACAAGAGTACTTTCGCAGAATAAATCTTTCCTCTTATGGGCATAAAAAAAGAAGAGTAATCTTTTCACTCTTCTTTTTCTTACTTATTTAACTTTGCTTCAATTTTTACGATTAACTCATCTTCTGTTGGAGCCGCAACTGGACGGTTATTTACAAATGCGAATGATTTTTTACGACCAGGACCACAGTAAGACTGACATCCAACTTCAATCGTTGCACATGAATCTACTTTTTTTAACTTCGGAACTAACGTTTTAACGTTCGTTGCCTGACAGTCATCGCACACGCGAAATTCGTTTCCCATTATATAACACTTCCTCTATTTTAAACTTTTCTCAAGTTCGTTTAAAAATAAACACTAAATGGTATTTTACCGCTCTTTGAAGCTCGTTGCAAGTTTCCCTACAAAGCCTATTCTCTACATAATGCTACATATTTATATGCTCTCCTACAGAAGCGCTCACCATTCATGGGAAAATTTTTACCTTTCATCGAAATCTACCATATTTTTAAAAGCTTTGTATAAAAGTTTATTTTTTTGCCCATTATAAAAATAGGAAGTTCATAAAAAGAAAGGGAGTTGAATCTATGAAAGTAAGACAAGATGCTTGGACAGATGAGGATGATTTATTACTTGCTGAAACGGTACTTCGTCATGTTCGAGAAGGAAGTACGCAATTAAATGCATTTGAGGAAGTAGGAGATCAGTTAAATCGTACATCTGCTGCTTGTGGTTTCCGCTGGAATGCTGTCGTTCGCTATAGCTATGAACAAGCTCTTCAACTAGCAAAAAAACATCGTAAAGATAAAATGCGTGCTGCAAGCGGTGAACAAGCGAAAAAACGTTTACTTTATACACCACCAGCTTCAGATTCGATAACTGATTATGAAGAATTAGTACAAGAGGAATCAATCGTACAATATAAAGAAGCTATTCCATATCAAGAATCTACTGCTCCTGCTGCAAGAAGCTCTATGACAATGCAAGATGTTATTTATTTTTTACAAACAGTCGGATCTTCAAATATAAAAGTGACAGCTCTTGAAAACGAGAATACGAGATTGAAACAAGAAATTAAAGCACAAATCCTTCGGAATGAGGAACTAGAAAAGAAACTAGAAAAGTTAGAAAAGCAATCTCATACTGTACAAGAAGATTACGAAACACTTATGAACATTATGAACCGAGCTCGTAAATTGGCAGTCATGGATGACGAAGAACGTTCTCAAACATCTTTCCGAATGGACCGAAACGGTAATTTAGAAAAAATTGCAGAATAAAAAGGATGCATGTAATGCATCCTTTTTATTATTTCACCTTTAAGCTCCCCCTTTATATGTGAGAAAACTCCATTCTTCATTTTTTGCTATAATAGAGATTGTCATTTTAAAGATAAGGGGTTAGTTATATGAGCAATTCCCGTTCCATTTTATCTCAGCCAGAGTGGCGCATTGTAGATCAGTCTAGTTTGGGACCAACATTCCACGCACTTCAGTCATTCGCAATGGATGACACATTATGCACAAGCATTGGAAATGGCAATTCAGCCGCAACAATGCGTTCTTGGGTTCATCACAATACAATTGTCCTTGGCATTCAAGATTCACGCCTTCCGCATTTAGAAGAAGGTATTTCTTTTTTAAAACAACACAACTTCAATGTTATTGTTCGTAATTCTGGCGGGCTTGCAGTCGTGCTTGATGAAGGTGTTTTAAACGTATCACTTTTATTCCAAGAAACAGAAAAAGGTATCGATATTGATCTTGGATACGATACGATGTGGCATTTAATTAAGGAGATGTTAAAGGATTACAACGTTACTATCGAGGCAAAAGAAATTGTTGGCTCTTACTGTCCTGGTAGTTATGACTTAAGTATTCGCAATCAAAAATTCGCTGGTATTTCACAACGTCGTATTCGCGGCGGTGTCGCTGTCCAAATTTATCTCTGTGCTACCGGAAGTGGCTCTGAGCGTGCCGCACTCGTTCGTGATTTCTACAACCTAGCAATTCAAGGAAAAGAAACACGCTTTACGTACCCTGAAATTGTACCAAGTACGATGGCCTCACTCTCAGAATTACTTGGCGAAACCATTACAGTACAAGATTTAATGATGCGTCTTTTAAAAACATTGCAGCAATTCGCTCCAAAGTTAACACCATCTCAATTAACAATAGATGAGATTCCTTTATATGAGACGAATTTACAACGTATTATTGATCGTAATAATAAAGCACTTGGCTTAGAAAAATAAAAATGACCACCCTAAGGGTGGTCATTTTCCATACTAATTCATTTTAGAATTAAAGTGCTTGAGCTGCTGTAATTAAAGCTAACTTGTACACTTCTTCTTCGTTACATCCACGAGACAGGTCATTTACAGGCATGTTTAAACCTTGTAAGATTGGTCCTACTGCTTCGAAGTTACCTAAACGTTGAGCGATTTTGTAGCCGATATTACCAGCTTCTAAGCTTGGGAATACGAATACGTTAGCATCACCTTTAATTGTAGAACCTGGAGCTTTTTTCTCCGCTACAGATGGTACGAATGCAGCATCGAATTGGAATTCTCCATCTAAAGTTAACTCAGGAGCCATTTCTTTTGCAATGCGAGTTGCTTCTACAACTTTTTCTGTTTCTGGAGATTTCGCAGAACCTTTTGTAGAGAAGCTTAACATAGCAACACGTGGATCAATGCCGAATAACTCAGCAGTTTTCGCACTTTCGATACCGATTTCAGCTAAATCTTGGCTGTTTGGTGCAATGTTAATTGCGCAATCAGCGAATACATATTTCTCTTCTTCACGTACCATGATGAATACGCCAGAAGTTTTTGTAACGCCTGGTTTTGTTTTAATAATTTGAAGTGCCGGACGAACTGTATCAGCTGTAGAGTGAGCTGCACCACTTACTAAACCGTGTGCTTTGCCCATGTATACAAGCATTGTACCGAAGTAGTTTTCGTCTTTAAGGATTTTGCGAGCGTCTTCTTCAGTTGCTTTACCTTTACGGCGTTCAACGAAAGATGCTACCATTGCATCCATTTCTTCGTATGTAGCTGGGTCGTAAATATCAACGCCTGCTAATGTTAAATTCATGCTAGCAGCTTTTGCGCTAATTTCTTCCTTATTACCAACTAAGATTGGTTTTACTAACTCTTCTTTTGCTAAACGCTCTGCAGCGCCTAAAATTCTTTCATCAGTTCCTTCAGGAAGTACGATAGAAATGCCTTTTCCTTGAACTTTTTCTTTTACTGTTGTAAATAAGTTGCTCACGAATAAACCCTCCTACATATGTTAAAAAACTCTATCTTTAAGAATACTGCTTTTCTTCTATATTTTAAACTTATAGCTCCCAAAAAATAGATAAAATAAAAATGATTATATTTTCATAAAATTCAGCCGTTAAATTCACCTCGCTTAAACACTTAAATGTGACAATTTTATGCGCCAAGGTTTTATATAGATGATTTTAAAACTATATATGCTATAGTTAACGTGTAAAACTATCATTAACTGAGGTGAATAGAATGAGTGAAGCAACAACAACGTTAGATGGCTGGTATTGTTTACATGATTTACGTTCTATTGATTGGGCTGCATGGAAAACATTATCTAGCGACGAACGCGGACAAGCAGTGTCTGAATTTTTAAATGTCGTTGAAAAATGGAACGAAGTAGCTACTGCGAAAAAAGGTAGTCACGCAATGTATACAGTTGTTGGTCAAAAAGCTGATATTATGCTTATGATTTTACGTCCAACAATGGAAGAGTTAAATGAAATTGAGACAGAATTGAATAAAACAACATTAGCTGAATATATGGTTCCTGCATATTCTTACGTATCTGTTGTTGAACTAAGCAACTACCTTCCAGCTGATGAGGATCCATATCAAAATCCACAAATTTTAGCTCGCTTATATCCTGAATTACCGAAAGCAAATCATATTTGCTTCTATCCAATGGATAAGCGTCGCCAAGGTGATGACAACTGGTACATGCTTCCTATGGAAGAGCGTAAAAAAATGATGTACAGTCACAGCAAGATTGGTCGCCAATACGCAGGGAAAGTACGCCAAGTTATTTCAGGATCTGTTGGATTCGATGATTTCGAGTGGGGCGTAACATTATTCGCTGACGATGTTCTTCAATTTAAGAAACTTATATATGAAATGCGATTTGATGAAGTAAGTGCTCGTTATGGTGAATTCGGAACATTCTTCGTTGGAAACATCTTACCAGACGAAAAAGTAGAGAAATTTTTACACATATAATATTGAAAAAGGGACGAAATTCGTTCCTTTTTTTATTTCCCTCTATATTTCTCCTCAAAAAACTCCTTTTTCCCGCAAATTCGAACAAAAACCGACAAATTCCTTACAAAATTGTAACTTTTCTATATCCAAATTCATGCTAAAATGGTACGAGCTATATGCTAATAACGATGCGAAGGTGATAATTTATATGAAGAAAATCTTGTCTATTTTACTAGCGCTTCTATTGTCAATTTCTTCCTTAGAAGTAACAACATCCCATGCGGAAGAAAAAATACAAATAGAAGCTGCTGCTGCACTTCTATTTGATGCAGATACAGGGAAAATACTGCATGAACAAAACCCAGACGAACTGCTAGCTATTGCTAGTATGTCAAAATTAATTGTTGTTTACGCTGTTTTAGAAGCAATTAAAGAAGGGAAAATTACTTGGGATACGAAAGTAAATATTTCCGATTACGCTTATGAAGTCTCACGTAATAATGAATTCTCTAACGTACCGTTCGAAAAAGGACGTCAATATACTGTAAAAGAATTATATCATTCTATTGTTATCTTCTCTGCAAACGGGTCTAGTATTGCTTTAGCAGAGCTACTTGCAGAAAGTGAGAAAAACTTCTTAAATCTTGCAAATGAACATGCAAAAAAACTAGGGTTAAAGAAATATAAATTTGTAAACGCTACTGGTTTAAATAACGCTGACTTAAAAGGGAAACATCCCGAGGGTACTGATCCAAATGCAGAAAACTCTATGTCAGCTCGCGATATGGGTATACTTTCAAAAGTAATGATTACAAAGTATCCAGAAATGCTAGAGGATACAAAACAAAGATTTAGAAACTTCCCAGACAATCATCCAAAACCAATTCGTATGGAAAACTGGAACTGGATGTTACCAGGAGCTGCCTTCGCTTATGAAGGTACTGATGGTTTAAAAACAGGAAGTTCTGATACAGCTGGATATGGATTTACTATTACTGCGAAACGCGGTGATTTACGTCTTATCTCGGTTATTATTAAAACGAAATCAATGGACGAGCGCTTCACAGAATCTCGTGAATTAATCGAATATGGATTTAATAACTTCGAAAAACAAAAGCTCAAGGTTGATAAAAATAACACAATCTCTGTAGTAAAAGGGAAAGAAGATCAAGTAACGGTTGCACCTGAAAAAGAAATAACAGTAATTGCGAAAAAAGGTAGCAAAGATCCTTATAAAATTGGGACTGAATTAGATAAATCTCTTGCTGAAGATGGACATTTAGTTGCTCCTGTTAAGAAAGATGCTAAAGTAGGCTCAATTACTTTAGAATCAACTGATAAATATGGTTTCTTAGACGGTAGTAAAAGTATGAAAGTTACTGCAAAAACAACAGAGGAAGTTGAAAAAGCAAATTGGTTTGTGCTAACAATGCGCTCTATTGGAGATTTCTTCTCAAACTTATGGTCTAAAGTATTTTAATGATGAAAAGCTAGCTCACGCTAGCTTTTTTTATTTTCCTCTCTCAATGTAAAACTTCGTTTGGTTGTCATATCTGAGTCCTTTTTCTCATACGTATGAACTAGTAATTGTTCCACACTTCATCTAGAAATAAACCTCTTTCCAAAAGGTATTACAAAAAGAGAGGTGACACATAATGGGTGTTATTGCTTATAACGAAGCAGATGTAAAGTTGTTAGCTAGACTGATGCGTGCTGAAGCCGAAGGAGAAGGGCAACAAGGAATGTTAATGGTCGGAAACGTTGGGGTAAATCGTGTCCGCGGAAATTGTTTAGACTTTAAAAGTATTCGTAATTTACGTCAAATGGTGTATCAAAATCCTGGTGGTTTTGAGGCAACACAAAAAGGATATTTTTATCAAAGAGCCCGTGAACAAGATATCGCCTTAGCAAGGCGAACTATTCAAGGACAACGTTTTTGGCCCGCTAACTTTGCCTTATGGTTCTTTAGACCTGAAGGTCCTTGTCCACCAACTTGGTATAACCAACAAAACTCTGGTCGCTTCAAAAAGCACTGCTTCTTCCAACCATCTGGTGAAGACTGTCCTAGCGTATATTAAGAGATGAAAATGAGGAGGGATTTTTGAATGGCACAGCAACAAAATCCGTACTATGGAACAGGTTTTTATCAACCATCTGGAACTTATGTCCAACCACAACAAATGACTCAACAACAACAGCAAGCAATGCAACAACAAACAGCTCAAGCTGCGCAAGCTCAATATGCAATTTCTCAAGGCATGTTACCTCTAGAGCAATCCTATATTGAAAATATCCTTCGTTTAAACAAAGGTAAGCAAGCTACAGTTGTAATGACTTATGAACGTGGCAGTTCCCTTGGTACACAATCTTATACAGGTATTATTGAAGCAGCCGGCCGTGACCATATCGTTATTAGTGAACCGCAATCAGGAAAACGCTATTTACTATTAATGATCTACTTAGATTACGTAGAATTTCCAGAAGAAATTACGTATTTACCTAGTCAACAAGCAACTTATACTCCAAGACCATAAAAAAAGCTGGCAAATGCCAGCTTTTGTTTTTTATAATCCTTTTACAACTGCAGTCCCTACTAGAATCCACGCCACAATAAACGCTACACCACCAAGAGGTGTAATTGGGCCAAAGAACTTAATGCCTGTCGTACTTAATGCATACAAACTACCTGAGAACATAATAATCCCAGCTACCATTAGCCAACCAGCAGTAGTTAAAAGTGATGATTGAACCTTATCCATCAATAAAGCAACTACGAATAATCCACCTGCATGAAACATCTGATATGTAACGCCTGTTTTCCAAACTTCTAACATTTTCGCAGAAATTTTATTTTCTAAACCGTGTGCTCCAAAGGCCCCTAACGCAACAGATAGCCCCGCTGCAATACAACCTAGTAAAAAGAAAATTTTCATCTTAATTCCCCTTTTTTACCTTTATCATAAGCAATTTTTTCATATAAGCCAAACGATTTAATTCTTAAAAATCAAATAAAGAATTACCATTTGCACCTTCTTCTTTTATATACACAGGTTCTCCAGAAACTGGTATAACTGGTTGAACTGTTGTTATAGGCTGTGATCCAATTACTTGCGATTGAATTTGCGGCTCCCTATACGTAGAAGATTCAACCTGTTCATCTAATAGTAAATCGCATAAAGCACGCACAACTAATAAATGTTCTTTTGACTTTTGTCCTTCGCTACTTTTTGCCTTCGCAATTTCATTCGCCATTTTATTTAAAATCTTGTCACTAGATATTTGCATTCCTTATCACCTCGTACTTTGTAATTCTTTCTCAAATTGTCCCAGTTTCTCTACTGAACCAAATACTATTATCATATCATGTTCTTGTAATTTTTCCTGCCCTGTTGGATTATGTATAATATTACCATTTCTTGAAATCGCTAATATCGTTACATCAAACTGATTCCTTACATTACTCTCTAGTAACGATTTACCGACTAGTATTGAATCTTTGCCAACTAGAATTTCTTCAATGACAAATGACTGTTCTACTCCATACAACACTGTATCAATATAATGAACGGTTAATGGATTTGCAATACCTTTTGCTATATGAATACCTGCCATACTAGATGGATTAATAACCTTATTTGCACCAGCACGCCTTAATTTCTCTTCAGTTTCTGGCTTTTCAGATCTCGCCACAATTTTAATCGTATCGTTTAATCCTCTTGCTGTTAATGTAATAAATACATTTTCGGCATCATTTGCAACAATAGCAACTAAACCAGCTGCTTTTAAAATTCCGGCATTATGTAATACTTGATCTTCCGTTGCATCTCCATGTACAAATAAAAGCTTTTCCTGCTCCAATATACTTTCATCTTTATCAACAACGACAAATGGAATGTTCTTTTCTTGCAATTCATGTACAACTTGAAGCCCCACTCTACCGCAACCACATACTATAATATGATTTTTCAACTGCGCTATTTGTTTATCCATCTTCTTCCTCCGTACTGCATGAAATAAATTCCCTTCAATAATCATAGCTGCCACTACCCCAATTGCATACGTAACAATACCTACACCAACAGGAATAATAAGGAGCGCAAATACTTTCCCTGCTTGCGTTACAGGAACGGCATCTCCGTATCCAACAGTCAATACAGTAATCATCGTCATCCAAAATGCTTGAAACAAACTAATCTCTTCAATTGTCATAAATCCTATCGTTCCTAGAATTACAACAAAAGTCATACATATAACTGCTATCCATAATTGCTTACGTGCATTCATACCGTGTTTCAACTCTTTTCTCTATCTACAATCTTTGCCAGTGGAAATAAAATACGTATATACTAGATACGGAATCTATGAAAGAGGTTGATATAATGAAGACATTTCTTTCCGCCTTACAATGGGCACTATTTATTTTAGCTGGAAGCCTTATTGTACCAATTAGTGTCGCAACTAGTTATGGTCTTGATGGCGCTGAAGCCATTGCATTCGTACAAAGAACATTATTTGTTCTAGGCTTTGCTGGTCTCTTGCAAGCTATATTTGGGCATAAACTTCCTATTCAAGAAGGTCCTGCTGGCCTTTGGTGGGGAATTTTCTCCCTTTACGCAAGTTTAGGCGTCGTATTATTTGGATCAAGCAATGAGACACTTAAAGTTCTTCAATATGCTTTCTTATTAAGCGGTATTATTTGTATTATTCTTAGCGTTTTTGGACTTATTGATAAACTCGTTCGCTATTTTACACCGACAGTCATTGGAACGTATTTATTTCTTCTTGTCGCGCAACTCAGTGGCTCCTTCTTAAAGGGAATGTTTGGCCTTGATGGAAAACATACAGAAGTACAACCTAACGTATTTATTCTTTCACTCATTGTTATTTTACTATCCTTTTTCATCATGAAGCTACCTATTATTGGACAATATTCCGTTCTTTTCAGTATCATATGCGGCTGGATATTATTCGCATGCTTCGGATTATCTAATCCAATAACACCAGTGACAGACATAATCCGTTTTCCGTCCTTATTTGTTTTCGGCATGCCTCGTGTTGAATGGAACATGGTAATTACGGTCATATTTGTTACACTCTTACTTCTAACAAATATGTTAGCAAGTATTCGCGTTGTACAAAAGGTTGTCTCTAAATATGAAGAAAATGCTGCATCAGATCGTTTTAAACAAGCCGGCATTATAACAGGAATCAACCAATTGCTAGGCGGCCTGTTTTCAGCTATTGGACCTGTCGCTATTTCTGGATCAGCAGGTTTTATTGCAACGACTAATATTTATAAACGTCTCCCTTTTATATTAGGGTCAAGCTTTATTATTGTCGTTAGTATATTCCCAAAGATTACTTCATTCTTTGCAGCGATCCCTGTTGCAGTTGGTTATGCCGCTATTTATCCTGTATTCGCAAGCATGATTGGCCTCGCCTTTCGAGAATACGAAACTGTCCAGGATAAAGAACAATTATTTAAAGTAGCCGGTCTTTCAATCTTCACAGGAGTCGGAGTTATGTTTGTTCCAGCAGGAGCATATTCCACACTTCCACCATTTCTAGCATCGTTTTTAAGTAACGGTCTCGTTCTTGGATCTGTAATGGCCATTTTGCTAGAAATACTATTTTCTCGTTCCACAGCAAAACAAATATCGTAAATTGGAAAACTTCCATCATTGCACTCTACCTTTAGAGTTGTTACGATAAAATCAAACTTGGATCATTGGGGTTTTATCCATCCCCAATGATTATTAACCGATATTATGAGCAACACACTCATAATGATTTATCTACTTCTTTTCAAAGAGGTTTGATGTCTTACTATTATTCCTCAACATCTTCATGAACATGTATTTTGATTTCAATTAAAGAAAGGAATTTTCTATATGACTTATAAAATGATTGTTTTAGATTTAGATGATACTTTATTACGTGATGACCATACTATTTCACCTCGGACGAAAGAAGCGTTAATGACTGCACAAGAGCAAGGGGTAAAGGTTGTACTTGCTTCTGGACGTCCAACATTCGCAATGCGTACAATCGCAAAAGAACTACATTTAGAAGAGTATGGTAGCTTCATTCTTTCATTTAACGGTGCAAAAATTATTAACTGTAAAACAGATGAAGAATTATTCAGTAGTACGTTATCTCCTGAAATCGTTCACAGTCTATACGATATTAGTAAAGAAGAAAACGTCTGGATCCACACATACATTGGTGACGATATTATTACTGAAAAAAACAACTCTTATACAGAAATTGAAGGTCAAATTACAGGTATGCCAATTGTAGAAGTAAATAATCTGAAAGAAGCTGTACAACAACCAGTTGTAAAAGTATTAATGGTAGAAAATCCAGAACACTTACAAATAGTAGAATCAAAACTACAACAACAACTAGAAGGCCAATTAAGCGTGATGCGTTCGAAACCATTCTTCTTAGAATTTACTGAAGCCGGTGTTACAAAAGGAACGAGCTTAAACAAACTGATTCAAAAGCTTGGCATTAAGCGTGAAGAAGTTATCGCAATGGGCGATAGCTATAACGACCAAGCAATGATTGAATTTGCTGGTCTTGGTGTTGCAATGGGCAATGCACCTGATGATATTAAAGAAATTGCAAACTACGTAACAGATACAAATATGAATGATGGTGTCGCAAAAGTTGTAGAGAAATTCGTTTTAAAAACGGATGTACTTGTTTAATATTTTCATTCACAAAACCTATTTGAAGTCAAATACTTCAAATAGGTTTTTATTTAAATTCTCATGCTTTTGTGACTATATTTTGAACTTTGCACTATTCTCGTAGTGTAAACTTTCTTTTTGTATATAATGAAACAAAATAGACTATTTTATTTTGAAAAAGAATACAAATTTACTATATACAAGCATACGTTAAAGGAGGCTACTTTATGTTATCTACACCAATCGGACGATTAAGAGCAATTGGACTAGTTGAGGGTATTTCTTTCCTATTACTATTATTTGTAGCAATGCCATTGAAATATTTCGCAGGATTTGCAACAGCTGTTAAAATTACAGGCATGGCTCATGGTGTTCTGTTTATTCTATTCATCTTTGCAGTAATTCAAGTAACAATCGTACACCGTAAATCAATTTTATGGGCACTTGGAGCATTTGTTTCATCAGTTATCCCATTTGGTACTTTTGTACTAGATGCAAAATTAAAGAACGAACAACAATAATAAAAAGGTAGTTAACGACTGTTAACTACCTTTTCTATTTATAAATTTGGAATTTCCCAATCAATTTCTCTTTCTCCCATATTAGCTAAAATCGTATTTACTTTAGAGTATGGCTTACTACCAAAGAAACCACGTCTTGCCGATAATGGGCTTGGATGTACAGATTCGATAATATGATGATTCGGATTCGTAATTAACTTCTTCTTCGCCTGCGCATGGCGCCCCCACAATATGAAAACAACTGGCTTTGCACGTTCGTTCAACAGTTCAATCACACGATCTGTGAAGTGCTCCCATCCTTTTCCCTTATGAGAATTTGCTTCGCCTTGACGAACTGTTAATACGGTATTTAGTAGTAATACTCCTTGTTCCGCCCATTTTACTAAATAACCGTTATTCGGGATTTCATAACCATATTCATCTCGAAGTTCTTTATACATATTTAACAATGATGGTGGTGTTTTAACATCAGGTTGTACAGAAAAACTTAAACCATGCGCTTGATTCGGTCCATGATATGGATCTTGTCCTAAAATAACAACCTTTGTATTTTCATAACTTGTATACTGAAGAGCGTTAAAAATATCTTCTACTTTCGGATAAACAACATGCGTGCTGTACTCTTCTGTCAAAAAATTGGATAGAGTACGATAATACTCTTTCTCAAATTCTGGTGCCAATAATGGTCCCCAATCATTCTTTAAAACATTTTCCATACTGTCACTTCCTGTCTAATTAATTCAACATATCCTGTTTTGTAAATACTAAGAACGAAATAATAAGGGAAACAACTGCCCAAACAGTTAAATTCATCAAAGAAAATCCCATTGATAAGCCTTGTAATGCAGGTAATTTTCCTGATAAATAATCCGTTAATGATAAATTCACGCTAAAAATATATTTCGCACCTTCCCAAGATGTTGCGAATGAGCTTAAGATACCGCCTGCAATTAATGCAGCTAGCATAACGCCCATACCAGCTGGTGTATTACGAATTAAAACAGAGACCATAAATGATATAGTTCCGACAACGATAGCAACAAACCAGGCTAGTCCATACGCCATTAAGATGTATTGCCACTGCGGAATCAGATGCACAAAGTTCGTATTTAACGTTTCTTTATCAATGACGAATCCTGTTAAAACAGGTAAATTCCATCCCGAGTATCCAAATACAAGCCCTGATAATATGTAAGCAAACAAACCTACAAGAAACAGTATGAGCGAAATGAAAAATAACATCGTCACGTATTTACTAAGGAGTATTTTCCAGCGCCGAATCGGCCGCGTAAGTAACATCTTCATTGTCCCATCACTTCGTTCTCCTGAAACGATATCAATAGCGACAATCATTACGAGAAGCGGAATAAACAATGTAATTCCTTGTTCAATAAATGCTCTGACAAAAGTCGGTGCACCCGGTGCCATCGGGTTAATATCATGATCTAAATAATATTGTTGTTGCTCAACTCTTACCTTTAACCAATCACGCCATTCTTCTGGCAACCTAGAATTGTTCAACCGGTTCTGAGAATCAACAATTTGCTGTTGCAATGAAACCTTCCAATCAGTTGTACCGAGTCTTTTTTGTGTCGTTTCTATTTCACGATACTGCGCGTACACAAAAAGCGGGATCAAGATTGCTAAAATAAGCATGACAACAAAAATACGTTTCTTACGGTAAATTTTTTCTGATTCATTTAAAACTAGATTCGCAAATTCACGCATGCTGCTCACCCCTTGTGAGTTCAATAAATAAATCTTCTAGCGTAAATACAAGCTCCTTAACGCTATGTACATCTATTTCATTTTCTACAAATTTTTTATTCCAACTACTTATAGATGCAATATCCATGCGGCATAGTAATCGCTCGCCTTTTACACTCACTTCTCTTATTTCCTCGGCCGCTTCTAGCATATCTTTCGCCTTAGAAATTGGTGTAACAATCCATTCTACACGATCACTTGCTGTTTTAATTAATTCTTCAACCTTGGCAACTGTTATCATCTTTCCTTTATGAATAATAGCAACGCGATCGCATATCATTTGCACTTCACTTAGCAAGTGACTTGAAATAAACACGCTCATATTTTCTTCTTTCACAAGCTTATGTATAAATTCCCTAAGTTCTCTAATCCCTGCTGGATCTAAACCATTCGTTGGCTCATCTAATATAAGCAATTTAGGATTCCCAAGGAGCGCCTGTGCAATTCCAAGGCGTTGTTTCATACCAAGTGAGTACGTTTTTACCTTGTCATGAATTCTTTCATCTAAATGAACCATTTCAGCAATTTCAATAATACGTTCATCTGATATATCACCTAACATACGAGCAAATTGCTTTAAATTTTCCCATCCTGTTAAATATGTATACAACTCTGGGTTTTCAACGATACTCCCAATTTGACGCATCGCTTCTCTGAAATTTTCCTTAATCGAATAACCACCGATAGAAATCTTACCTTCTGTCGCCTTAATCAATCCGACTAACATTCGAATGGTAGTCGTCTTTCCAGCACCGTTTGGTCCTAGGAACCCGAACACTTCTCCTTGCTTTACATCAAAGGAAATATTCTCTACAAGAGTCTTGTTTCCAATTACCTTCTTCAAGTCTCGTACGGAAAGTATCGTCGTCATTTTACCCCTCCTTGTTCTAGTTTTAATTTACTTACAACATTTTGAACTAAACGTTCTGCCATATACGTATAACCTACTTCATTCGGATGAAAATGATCAGAGTATAATAAATCTTTCCCGCGGTTTTGGAATAAATCAAATGTCGGTGTAATATACACATTTTTATCGTTTAGTGCTAACTTCTCTAAAGATGCATTCCAGTCCACAACAATGTTTGAAGACCCTTTTAAATCTTCTACATCTTCAAAAGGATTGTATAAACCAAGCCAAAAAATCGGACTATTTGCATTTAATTTACGAATTTCTTCTATAATTTTCTTTGCTTCATTTTGAAACGTTTCTGTATCAGGACGATACGTCTCTAAATCTATTTTCCCGAGCGATTCCCAGCCTGGGAACAAATCATTCCCGCCAATCGTTAACACGATTACATCTGCTTGCTTAATTGAATATTGAGCGCCACTACTCTCAATTTGTTTTAATAAATCGGGCATTTTTGCACCACTAACTGCTAAATTTGTTAATGCAATTTTTTGCTTATAATCTTTTTGTAAATCCTCTTTCATTCGCCCAACATAGCCAATTCCTTCTTTATCACCAACGCCACGCGTTAATGAATCACCTAAACTAACGATTTGTAACGTTCCCGTTTTCTTTTTCTCTTTTGCCACTACATCGGTCTTTTTAATTAAATTTGAAGCTTTCGGATTTAATACATCATTTACACCTGAAACAAAGCCATATGCAAATAAACAGAAAGATGCAATTGTAATGAGTAGAATTACTTTTACTACTTTTGATCTCATATCAAAACCCCTTTTAGCCCTCATAGATTGTCCATAATTATACCAAACGAAATTTTGAAAAGCGATTTTCACACCTTCTCAATTATGTCGTTTCTCTATCTACTAACTCTGGTAATAACTCTACATGCTTCACATCTAATTTCTCTTCATTAATCTTTTCATATAATAATTCAAACGCTTTCACTCCAACGTTTTTACTAGAATGCGAAATCGTCGTTATACCCAATATATCTGCCACCTCTTGATCATCACACCCGATAATCGTAATATCCTCTGGAATACGAATTCCTTGTTTTTTTGCTTCTGTAACCATCCCCGCTGCAATATGGTTACAAGATACAAGGAACGCCGTCGGTTTTACTGACATATGAGCCCATTCTCTAATTACATTGCGTCCATCTTCCACTGTAAAACATCCCTCAAATTTCCAGGTCTCTAACGGTGTTACGATACTCTGTTGCAGCGAATCTTCGTATGCCTTCTTTCGTCTTTGGCTATTAACGCTATTACTTCTTCCAATACAATATCCAATACGTGTATGACCGGCATCTATTAAGCTTTTCATCCCACGTGAAAATACTTTGTAGTAATCGATATGGACACTTGAAATATACTTCGAATCTATTTCTTCACACATAACAATCGGGCCGAATTTCGTATATTCTTCAAGCTTCTCTTTACTATTTGTCCGAGAACAAATAATAACCCCATCAAGCTTTTTCATTTTTAACATATTTAAAATTTCTAGTTCTCTTTCTTCGCTATAATTTGTCTGGCAAAGCATCATATTATAATTATTCTTTGCTGTTTCTTTTGATATCCCCTCGATAATAGCACTATAATATTGATCATTTACGTGTGGCAATAAAACGCCAATTACATTCGTTTTTCCTTTCACTAAATGAATTGCATTCACGTTTTGCGTGTAATTTAATTTTTCTATAATTGCTAAAATTTCTTTTCGTTTCTGTTCATTTACGTACGGATGATTATTTAGTACACGTGAAACAGTTGAAACAGATACTCCAGCAAGTTCAGCAATCTTTCTTATATTTGTCATCTCATTTTCCCCTTCTCACAAAAAGTCTCCCTTGACCTGGTAAGCTTTCCACAATATATCCTTTCCTAGCAAATACATTTAGAAAGGATATACAACTATGCTTCGATTCAAATTAGAATATATATTTTTCATTGGCGGTTTACTCATTCTTGCCATCGGTATTAATATGATGACAACAATTACTTCCTTTGGACTTAGTCCTTATGATTCCTTCTTTATTGCACTATATCAAAATTTTGGGATAAGCATTGGTTTTTGGATTTTCATGATTAACTTTGCCTTTACACTTATCGTACTCTTTTGGAATAAAAAACAAATTACAATCGGTACAATTGTAACGATGGTTCTTATTTCTCTTTTTGTTGATTGGATTGGTTCCATTACAACTATTATGGACGCTATCCGCTCTCTTCCAAAATATATAACACTTATTTGCGGAAATCTATTCGTTGGAGCTGGAATTGGTCTTTACGTCTCTACAAACCTTTGCGCAGCGCCTCAAGAAGCTTTCGTTTTAACGGTTGCTGAAAAGAAAAAATGGACGTTTAGAAGAACAGAGATTTCATTAGCCTTTTTATTTTTAACGTTAAGCTTTTTATTAGATGGACCTATCTATTTTGGAACAATCATCTTATCCTTTACAACAGGCTGGATTATCCAAGCATTTATTCAAGTTGGTACGCAGATTTTAAATAGAAAAGAGCCTATTAAGCAAGCTGCTTAATAGGCTCTTTCTGTTTTATGGTAAGAGATACTACTTAGCATCCCCTTCAATTCGATAGTTCGCTTTCAAACAATCGATTTCTTCATACCCTTGCAACGTATGTAGAATATAATCATAATCAGCAAGAGACGCACGATGCGTTACAATTACAATTTCAGCCTTTCCTTTCTCTTCAAGCGGCATTTGAATAATCTTTTCAAAGCTAACGCCACGCTCAGAGAACAATGAAGTAATTTTTGCAAATACACCAATTTCGTCTTTTACATGAAGTCTTAAAAACTTTTTCACGACAATTTCGTCTGGCTCTTTTAATACTTTTTGATATTGTGGGACTACAGCACTATTTCCTGTTACCCCTAATCTAATATTTTGCATTACAGCAACTAAATCCGAAACAACAGCTGTCGCTGTCGGTAAACTTCCTGCGCCTGGTCCATAAAACATCGTTTCTCCAACTGCTTCACCGTACACATACACAGCGTTATATTCATTTTGTACTGCCGCAAGAGGATGTGTATTTGGAAGTAAAGTTGGTTCAACTGTAACCTCCAATTTTTCACCATCTCGTTTTGCAAGACCGATTAATTTAATTGTATAACCTAAGCTCTTACTGTATTCAATATCTTCCTCTGTAATAGAGGTAATCCCTTTTACTTTCACATCTCCAAGCTCTACATTTGTAGAGAAACCGAGAGTAGCTAAAATCGTCATTTTTCTTGCTGCATCTAAACCTTCTACGTCTGATGTTGGATCTGCTTCTGCAAATCCAAGTTGTTGGGCTTCTTTTAACACGTCGTTATATGCTCTCCCTTCGTCTGACATTTTCGTCAAAATAAAATTTGTCGTTCCATTTACAATTCCCATTACTTTCGTAATAAGATCTGAAGAAAGTCCTTCTACGATACTGCGTAAAATTGGAATTCCTCCTGCCACACTCGCCTCATAGAATAAATCAGCCTTATTATCTTTTGCTGTCGCTAATAATTCAGCTCCATGTAATGCCATTAAGTCTTTATTTGCAGTTACAACATGCTTTCCGCTTTTTAAAGCTTGTAAAATATATGATTTTGCATCATCAATGCCACCCATCACTTCGATGACAACATCAATATTTGGATTATCTAAAATTTCATTTGCATCTTGTGTTAATAGAGTAGAAGGTACCTCTACCTCTCTCTCTTTCTCAATGTTTTGCACTAATACTTTCGTTACCTTAACTGGACAACCTACTTGGTGTATGAGTCGTTCTTGATGATCCGTAATAATACGAACCACACCACTGCCAACTGTCCCAAGACCTAATAACCCAACTTGAATTTCTTTCATAGTACTGTCCACCCCTCAAAAATTGTGTTTAGATGAAATTATATGAGTAAAAAATCTGAAAAACAATGCATTTTGAACATTCGGAAAAATATAAGTTAATCTTTACAAGGAAAACGTTGCCACGTGTTACACAATCTTTCTTTACAATATATAAGGGGTTTCTTGATACACGTAATAATTCAACCAATTAGAAAACAATAAATTACCATGACTCCTCCACCTAACAAGCGGCTTTTCATCTGGATTATTATGTTTAAAATAGTTTTTTGGCACATCAATATTTAATCCCTTGTCACGATCTCGTTCGTATTCTTGTTTTAACGTCTCACAACTATATTCGCTATGTCCAAGGGCAAAAACTTGCCTTCCTTCTGGCCCAATAACAAGGTGAACACCTGCTTCTTCAGAGTTTGCTAACAATGTTAATTCTTTCACTTCTCTAATATCATTCTCTCGTACTTCTGTATGACGAGAATGCGGAGCAAAAAACAATTCATCAAATCCTTGTAACAATTTCACATGTTGCTCGCAAACCTCATGTTCAAATACACCGAACATTTTTTCCTTAAGGGGATACTTTGGAACACCATAATGATAGTACAAACCAGCCTGTGCCCCCCAGCAAATATGGAGCGTAGATGTTACATTCGTTTTTGAATACTCCATAATACGTTTAAGCTCTTCCCAATAATCTACTTCTTCAAAAGAAAGAGTTTCAACTGGTGCTCCTGTAATAATGAGCCCATCAAATTTTTCATTTTCAATATCACGAAACGTTTTATAAAAGCTCGTTAAATGGTCCTGCGCTACATTACGAGACAGATGTGATTCCATATGAAGTAAATGAACATCTAATTGCAACGGTGTGTTTCCAATTAAGCGAAGTAATTGTGCCTCTGTGTCTTGCTTCGTTGGCATTAAATTTAATATAGCAATTTTCAAAGCGCGTATATCTTGTGTTTCTGCTCGCTCCTTCGTCATTACAAAAATATTTTCTTTTTGCAACACTTTGCGAGCCGGTAAATCTTTATCAATTATGATCGGCATGTGTTTTGCCTCCAACTAGAGCTGCTTCCAAATCTGCAATAATATCAGAAACATCTTCTATACCAACCGATAAACGAATTAAATCAGATGTAACACCAGCTAAACGCTGATCTTCAGCATTTAATTGTCTATGCGTCGTACTAGCGGGATGTATAACGCAAGTTCGTGCATCAGCTACGTGTGTTACAAGAGTTGCTAGTTTTACATTTGCGATAAATTCTTTTGCTGCTTCTAATCCCCCTTTAATACCAAATGTTAAAACCCCACTAGCACCTTTTTTCAAATACTTTTGTGCTAACGAGTAATTTTCATTACTATCTAATCCCGGATAATTCACCCATTCAATACGTTCATGATTAGCAAGCCACTTAGCAACTGCCAGAGCATTTTCGCTATGACGCTCCATTCGTAAATGCAAAGTCTCTAAGCCAATATTGCTAATATATGCATTGAATGGGCTCATACAATTTCCATAATCTCTTAATAGTTGAACACGTGCTTTCACAATATATGCTGCTGCACCAAAGTTTTGAACGTAACTTACACCGTGATAACTTGGATCTGGTTCAACAAGCTCAGGATATTTTCCATTTGTCCAATCAAAGTTTCCACCGTCAATTACAATACCGCCTAAAGAGCTCGCATGCCCATCGATATATTTAGTCGTAGAATGAACAATAATATTTGCCCCATATTCAAACGCTTGGCATAAATAAGGAGTTGCTAATGTATTATCAACGATAAAAGGTACCTCTAATTCTTTAGCGGCAGCTGAAAATTCTTTGAAATTTAAAACATTCATCGCTGGATTTCCTAATGATTCTGCATAGATAAGTTTCGTCTTATCGTTAGCAAGTGCCGTAATTTCATCTGCCGTTAAATTTGGATTAAAGAACGTAACATCAATGCCAAGCTTACGTAAACTCACCCCAAATAAATTAAACGTTCCCCCGTAAACAGTTGAAGAGCAAAGTAAATGATCCCCACTACTACAAATATTTAAAACTGCGAGCATAATAGCTGCTTGCCCAGAAGCCGTTGCAACAGCTCCTACACCGCCTTCTAAATCTGATAACTTCTGCTCAAATGCGGCTAGAGTAGGGTTTCCAATACGCGTATAAATATATCCTTCTGCCTCTAAGTTAAATAGAGCTGCTAAATCATCCGAAGTATCGTATTTATACGTTGTGCTTTGATAAAGTGGTAAAACACGTGGTTCACCATTCTTTGGCGTATAGCCACCTTGCACACAAATCGTTCCTTTTCCCCATGATTCTCCCATCTCTCATTCTCCTTTCTTTTATACAAAATAAAAAACTGCCCCTTTCCTGAAAACAAGAAAGGAGCAGTTTGAAAACACGCTCTAAAGGCTCTTTCTTATCTCTCAGGATTACTACCTGCAGGATTTGGCACAATTCCGTTATACGGCTGTTGCCAAGGTTTCATCGGGCCTGTCCCTCCACCTTTTCTTGATAAGACTATGCAATTACCGTTGATTTTATAGCAATAATTTCCTAATGTCAAACAGTTTTTCTGAATGTTCTAAAATAAATGTTAACAGTTTCATATAAAGCAACAAAAGAAATATATTCTAGTCTATTTCAAAAAAGACCTTTAAAAAACTCAAATCAGTCTATAAAATTAAATAAGTAATTTAACCTATAAATTCAAATTCTCTAAAATTCAGCCTATATGTTGAATAGGCGGTCCTCTCAAAAAGATACTATATATATTCAATCCATTTTCCACTAGTATATTTCACTTTTTCCCTACTGAGATTTACATAACGGAGGTATAACATGACAAATAAAAAAGATATGCAGTACATACTTGCTCTATATGGCATTCTTCTAGGATCTATAGTAGGAGCTACAGTCTGGTTATTTTTAGTCACAATAAATATTGGAATCCACTTTATTTGGGGATACTTGCCTGAAGTTCTCTCTTATCCCTCTTATTACACCCTTTGCGTAACAATAATTGGCGGGGTCCTCGTTGGTCTATCACAAAAATATTTCGGTATATATCCACGCCTTATGCCTGAAGTGATGACTGAATATAAAAAAACTGGTCGAATCGAATATCGCTTTGTCCATCAGGCTACTTTAACAGCGATTATTGTTTTAATTTTCGGAGCTAGTCTTGGTCCAGAAGCCGCACTAGTTGGAATTATAGGCGGACTGTGCACATGGGTAGGGGATCGCTTTAAATTTGCCTTAAAGGGTATGAATGAGCTAACCGAGATTGGAATTGGTGCTACTTTAAGTGTCATTTTTAACGCACCATTATTCGGTTATTTAGCACCGAATGAAAATGAGGGGGAACAAATTGCTGCTTTTTCTAAAGGAAAAAAGGCAATTGTATACTTAGCTACTACTTTCGCAGGTTTTTCTGTTTATTTACTACTGAGTAAACTCGATAATCGTGGATCCTTTATTGTTGATTTCGGGGAAGGTGCACTTTCTTTCAATGAATGGATCGCATTTCTTCCACTTGCTAGTATCGGTGCTATAGTTGGTTTCTTTTATTTCAAGTTAGAATTCACATTAGAGAAGTTAATTCACCCTTTTAGGGAATACAAGCTGACACTCGGAATTATCGGTGGCATTTTATTAGGAATTGCAGGAACTTTTCTTCCGTACACATTATTTTCAGGGGAACATCAATTAAAAGAGTTAGTTGTTGAATGGAGCCATTTATCTTTTTGGATACTACTTCTTTCAGGGATTTTAAAGTTGTGTATTACTGCCGTTTGTTTGAACACAGGGTGGCGGGGTGGACATATATTCCCAATTATATTTTCCGGATCAAGTATTGGATACGCTATAGCATCTATTCTTCCTATAGATCCAGTAGCATCCGTTGCTATCGTAACGACAGCAATTTCGAGCTATGCGTTACGAAAGCCAATAGCTATTACATTGCTATTACTTATGTTTTTCCCGCTTAATTTACTATTGCCAATGCTTGGTGCAGCTGCTATTGGGAATGCCTTTCCACTCCCAAAACATAACGAAAATACAAATTAACAAAAATAGACAGTGGAGACGAAAGCTCCACTGTCTATTTTTTTATTACACATGCTGCTTTAATAACGCTTCTAACTCCTCAAAATTATGCACTTCATATGTCGGTATAATCCCACTATCATTTAACTTCCTTTCTGGATTAAACCAACAAGTATCAATTCCCGCTACATATCCACCTTTAATATCCGCGCTTAATGAATCCCCAATAATCAGCCCTTCTTCAGGTGCAAAGTTAGGAATCCGTTCAAAAACATAATCAAAATACTCTTTCATCGGCTTTTGAAAACCTGTATCTTCCGAAACAAAAACATCTTTAAACAATGAATGTAACCCTGCATTACGCAAACGTTTATCTTGCGTCTTAGAAACACCATTTGTCACTATATACAACTCATACTCCCCTTGAATTTGATTTATAAATTCAAACGCACCTTGCATGAGTTGATTTCCTTCTTCTAAGTAGTTACGGTAATTATTTTCGAATAATATTCCATCTACTTCTTCTCCATACTCTTTAAACAACAGAGAGAATCGTGTATTTACAACTTCATTGCGTGATAGTTCCCCTTTTTCAAAAGCATCCCAAAGACCTTTATTTATTTTTTTATAACGAGCCTCTATCTCGTCTGTTAAAGGGATTCCCTTCTCTTCAAAAAGCACCCGTAAAGCCACTTTTTCAGCCTTTTGGAAATCTAATAATGTATCATCTACATCAAATAGCAATGTTTTATATTTTTTCATAAACTCATCACACTCTCTTTTCTACAAAAACAAATTTACATAAATCGTATCATTCCTTCTTGTAAAGATAATAGGAGATATCTCATACTATAAATAGGGGTGAAAATATGAAAATCAGCAAAAATGAGGAAGAAATTTATCAATACATGCAAATCCATCAATTCCATACCCTATTTTCATTTCATGTCTTGCCATATGTAGAGCTACATTCTTTTCAAACGAAAGAGATGATATGTAGCGAAGGAAATACTCTCCCTTATCTCTATTACTTAATTTCTGGGAAGGCAAAAATATATATGAGTCATAAAAACGGGAAGGTTTCATTAATTAATTTTATTCAAGCACCATCTTTTATCGGGGAATTAGGATTAATAGGAGTAGAAAATATTACTAAGTCCGTTGAAGTACTAGAAGATTGTGTTTGTTTGGCACTTCCTCTTAAAGATTGTCAGCAACTTTTATTACAAGATGCAACGTTTTTACAGCACTTATGCAAATTTATTGGAGAAAAGACAATTACTCGCACTGAAAATTACGCAAAAAACTATAGTTATCCTTTTGAAAATCGATTAGCTGCTTTTATTTTATTAACAGAACAAAATAATTGTTATATAGAAAAGCATACTGAGGCCTCGGAATATTTAAATGTCAGCTACCGTCATCTTTTATATGTATTAAATCAGTTTTGCCAACAAAATTACTTAAAAAAAGACGGAAGAACCTATTACATACGAGATCGAATTCAATTAAAAAAACTTGCTGATGAACTAAAAATATAAAAAAACAGCATTAACGTTTACATGTTAATGCTGCCTTTTCGAGTGACGATTATAATTTTAATTAAAATTTACTTGCTACTTTAGCTGCTTCTTCAAGACCTGCAGCAATGATTTCTTCTGCTTTATCTGGGAATTGGTTATGTCCTTCAATAATTACTGTTTCCATGTTTGTTGCGCCGAAGAAGCCCATCATACTTGCTACATATTTAACAGCCATTTCTACCTCAGCTGCTGGACCTTCTGAATATACGCCGCCTCGTGCATTTAATAATGCAATCTTCTTATCACCGATTAGGCCAACTGGACCCTCTGGCGTATATTTGAACGTTTTACCAGCACGGTTTAAATAATCAATATATGTGTGTAACACTGCTGGAATCGTTAAGTTCCATAATGGGAAGCCGAAAACAACTTTATCAGCTTCTAGGAATTGATTTAAATACTTATCAGCAACTGCTACTGCTTTTGCCTCTTCTTCTGTTAAATCAAATCCTTTACCTGCCTTGAATGTACCATTGATCATGTCTACACCTACATATGGTAATTCTTCTTTATATAAATCCAGTTCTACTACTGTATCATTTGGGTGTGCTTCTTTATAGTTTGCTAAAAATGCCTCATATAATTTTACACTAACTGCTTGTTCCGCTGGACGGTTGTTTGCTTTAACGAATAAAACTGTTGCCATTATTTCTTCCTCCTAGTACTCACTCTTATGTTGTTATATGCTTTCAAAAAAGGTATCCCTTGTAATTGTTGTTTTGTTGCTTACAATCATATTTTATCTTTATATAAAGACAATTTCGTCCTCACATAGACGTATTTTTCCATAAAAAAAGTCCACCTTCTAAAGGCGAACTAGGTCTTACGACTTTTGTCTTATACAATTCCATTTTTCACTGCATATAACGCCGCTTGCGTACGATCGGATAAATTTAATTTACTCAAAATGCTACTTACATGCGCCTTAACTGTCTTTTCTGTAATAACTAAAACAGATGCAATTTCCTTATTGCTCATCCCTTTTGCTAATAGTTGCAACACCTCATTTTCTCTCGCTGTTAGCACATCCACTTGAATAGAATGTTCTTCTTCCTTTTCTTCTACAGGTAATGTTTGAGAGAGAAGAGCATTTGCTATATCCGGATGTAATTGAATATTACCTTTATATGCACTTCGAATAGCCTCAACAAGCTGATCCGGTTCTACATCTTTTAAAATATACCCACTTGCTCCAGCCCTTAATGCAGGTAACACATGCGCCTGATCAGAAAAGCTAGTTAATACAATTACTTTCACATTTGGATACTCTTTTTTAATATATGCCGTCGCCTCAACACCATCCATTTCAGGCATATATAAATCCATTAATATAACATCAGGATTTGTTTCTCCTACTTTCACTAATGCTTCTTTCCCATTATTCGCTTCTCCAACTAACTCTAAATCTTCCTGTGTACTTAAGAAAAATGCTAATCCTTTTAAAACGACTGTATGATCATCAACTAACAATACTTTTATTTTCACAAACTTCCCTCATTTTCACATCATAATGGTACATTTACTTTTACGCTCGTTCGTTTATTACTACTTACAATTTTAATTGTTCCACCAACTAATTCTACTCTTTCACGCATCGTAGTCATACCTAGTGATTTCTTTTCTTTTATATTCTTTTCCACAAAGCCCTTTCCTTGATCAACTATTTCTAATGATACATTTTTCTCATTCACTGTAAAATAAATCGTCGCTTCTTTTACACCTGCATGCTTACTTACATTGTTCAGTGCTTCTTGGCCAATGCGCCATAAAGCTTCTTCTACTACACGAGGTAAATCACGAACACCCGTAACTTGCTCCCTAATTTTCAGTCCCAAATTTTCACCGTACTGCTTTAGAGCTGGCAATAATCCTTTTTCTAATCCTGCCGGACGAAGCTGCCAAATTAATGTCCTCATTTCTTTCAAAGCTCCTTGTGCAAGTTCACGCATCTCATGCAAAGATTGATCTACCTTTTCATTTTTACCTTTTAAAACTGCCTCGGCGCCTTTTGTCATGAAGGTTAATGAAAATAATTTTTGCGAAACAGAATCATGTAAATCTCTTGCTAATCGGTTTCTTTCTTCCATTCGTACAAGTTCACGGCGCTGCTCGTTTAACCTCAAATTCTCTATTATTAACGAAACATGGTTTGATAGCGCTTGAATTACATCTATTGTATTAGCATCAAACTCTCCATTATTCAAGCTAACACATAAAACACCAAATATATGGTTTTGAATATGTATTGGCGTAGCAATAACAGTTTGATTTAGATGCACATTATGCCCTATTTGATGTTTTATTAGAACTGGTTCATCTTGCTCTAACGCCTTGTTGGCCGCCTCTTTTACATCCTCTTGTAACTCTTCCTGAACGTAAGACGCTCGCAGAGATAATTCTTTTTCCTCCCTAATAAAAAGCGCTACTTGATTCCATTGAAATACTTCACCTACGTGATTTACCACCTTTTCAGGTAATACATTAAACTTATGAATCGTTTTTAAATCTTGAATGAAACGCTCTAATTTCACATAATAATGTGCTCTTCTTTTTTCATTTTCATATAATTTTGTTCGCTTTAAAGCCGTACCAATTTGGAAAGCAACCGATTGGAGTAATACTAATTCTTCTTCCGAAAAATGTGTTTTACCCGGACTTGCAACATTTAACAACCCAAATTTTTCTCCTCCAGCTTTTAAAGGAACCGTAGCATGATGAAGAATGCCCTCCGTATCTCCCCAATTATATTCAATTGCATTATTAATTCTTTTACATTCAATAATATTAACGGCTCTCTCTAATTTCCCATCTACAAAACCTCGTAAACACCAACACTCACCTTCGCACATCGGGCGTTTATTTTCATATGTAAGTGCCTCTGGTAATTGGTAATCAATCAACTTCGTATACTTCCCATTTTCATCTGCAAGAAAAATCCATCCTGTCGTTAAGCCTGTCACACTTAGTAATTTCTCTAGGACAGCTTGCAATACATGATACGTATCATTTGATGTATTTAATGTTTCTGCAATTTCCTTTAATATAACTAATTCATTTGTACGATTATCTCGAAACATACTCAGTCTCCTGCATACAAGATTTTAAATAGCTCTTAAAATAAATCATCTACTTTTCACTTTGTACTTATTCGTAACATTGATATAATGGTGAAAACATAGTTTTCATTATATCACTTGAGGGGGCTTTCATAATGACATTAAATAAAGCACTTACTATCGCTGGTTCTGACACAAGTGGCGGTGCTGGTATACAAGCAGATTTAAAAACATTCCAAGAACTTGGCGTATACGGAATGACATCTCTTACAACAATCGTAACGATGGATCCACATAACGGTTGGGCACATAACGTATTTCCAATCCCAGCTTCTACATTAAAACCACAATTAGAAACAACAATTGAAGGTGTTGGCGTAGATGCTTTAAAAACAGGTATGCTTGGATCAGTAGAAATTATTGAAATGGTTGCAGAAACAATCGAAAAGCACAATTTCAAAAATGTAGTAGTTGACCCTGTTATGGTATGTAAAGGTGCAGATGAAGCATTACATCCTGAAACGAACGATTGCTTACGTGATGTTCTTGTGCCAAAGGCATTAGTTGTAACGCCAAACTTATTTGAAGCTTACCAATTAAGCGGTGTGAAAATTAATTCTCTTGAGGACATGAAAGAAGCAGCGAAGAAAATCCACGCTTTAGGTGCCAAATACGTACTAATTAAAGGCGGAAGCAAACTTGGTACGGAAACTGCAATCGACGTCCTATATGATGGAGAAACATTCGAACTTCTAGAATCAGAAAAAATCGATACAACCAATACACACGGTGCAGGTTGTACATATTCTGCTGCAATTACAGCAGAACTTGCAAAAGGAAAACCTGTGAAAGAAGCAGTAAAAACTGCTAAAGAATTCATCACAGCTGCTATTCGTTACTCATTCAAAATTAACGAATACGTAGGTCCAACTCACCATGGTGCATATCGTAAATTCGTTGTATCAAAAGAACTTGTCTAATATATAAATAAAAACACTCACAAGGTTCATACATTGACTCTGTGAGTGTTTTTTATAAGCTTTATGTCTTCTGGTCATCTTATCTTTAAGATGCAGAGCTGACCTTATTTCTACCATTTCGTTTCGAGTAGTATAACGCATCATCCGCCGCTTGAATAAATTGCTCTGATGACCCTTCATACTCTGAAACCCCTACCGAAACCGTAATTTTTATTTTTGTTCCATCTAACAATTGAAATGGGTGACTTTCAACAGCTGTACGAATTTGCTCGCCCATACAAATTCCGTAAGCTAATCCCTTATTCGGTATCAAAAGCGCAAACTCCTCTCCACCCTTTCGAAAAGCTAAATCTGGAAATTGTGAAGTTTCTCGTAAAATACATCCTACTTGTTTTAACACTTCGTCCCCTGCAGGATGCCCGTACGTATCATTTACATACTTAAAGTGATCAATATCTATAAGGAGTAAACAAAGCGAATCATTTTTCATGTTCTTATTACTAATATGATGATTCATCTCTAAATCAAACTGTCTTACGTTTCCTAAACCTGTCAATGCATCTATCGTTGCGTATTGTTTCATCTTTTGAAATAACTCATTGGATTGTAAAACATAGTTTGTACTTACGAATGTTATGTAACCTGTAGTAATACTTGAAATTAAATATAGTACAACTACAGATATATCATTAAATAATATATACATCGGTACTATCAAAATAGAAAGGCAGTATACGTGTAACCATACTAACTTTAACGTAATCGAAGTTTGTATTCTTGCAATAAAGATAACACCAATTCCACTTAGTAAAATTGTATAGCAAGCCAATTCGGAAGCTAAAGAGTACTCAGTAAAAATTAGCCGAGTAATTAAAATTATAGTAACTGTTATACTACTAGCTACCGGACCTCCAACTATAATTGCCAAAATAACGGCTAAATAACGTAAATCCAACATAATATCTTCAATGTGTACACCAAAATGCATTAACAGTACACCTAATATTCCAGTAAAAATACCGATTACACACTTCTGCAAAAAAGAGAATTCTTCTTTTAACGGTTTATCCCTTAAAAGCTGACCTCCAACAAAAATAAAGGAAATAATAATTGTTGTATTTACAAATAAGTCCCTTAACATAAAATAATCTCCCTACTTTTCCATCTATCCCCTTCCTCACTTTATTGTATACGAAATCCCTATAATTCCCAAAGTTTTTTGTTTATTTTTTTGCTGTTCCACGTGAAACAGCAAAAAAAATAAAAAGGGCGAAAACTCGCCCTTTTTCATTAACAACAGCGTGATATTTTTCCACCCTTTGCGTTAAATCTTGCTTCTTGTGCCTCAGCAAAAAACTGCTTTTGACATACAATCTCTTCTTCTGGATGATGCTTTTTCATATGCTCTACGTATACTTCATAACTTGGTACCCCAACGAGCAAACTAATAAAGCACTTCCTTTTCTCCCATACTTGCCACAGTTTTTTAAGCATAGTTCCTCGACTCACTTTCATCTCTAGGAATATATGGTGCCTCTTTTAACGGCATTGGCTTATTTCTTAATACTTGTATCCAAATTCGAAGTGCTGAAATTAACACAGCGATTACAACTATCATAAAAATCCCACAAAGCGCTGCATCGATATAATCATTAAAAATAATTTGCTTCATTTGAGCAACATTTTTAGCTGGTGCTAACACTTTCCCTTCATCTAGCGCTCCCTGAAACACCTTCGCGTGAGATAGAAATCCGATTTTAGGATTTTCATGAAATAGCTTTTGATAACCAGCTGTCATTGTTACAATAAGCAATCCCACAGTTGGAATAAGTGTTACCCAAACGTACGCCTTTTTCCCCATTTTGAACAAAATTGTCGTTCCAAGTAATAATGCGATACCCGCTAACATTTGATTTGCAATACCGAAAAGTGGCCATAATGTATTAATTCCACCGAGCGGATCTATTACCCCTTGGTATAGGAAATATCCCCACCCTAATACACATAACGTTGTAGCTATTACATTCGCTAATGTAGAATCTGTTTTCGCAAAAGGCTTATATACATGTCCTAAAATATCTTGAATCATAAATCGTCCTACACGAGTTCCTGCGTCAATCGTTGTTAAAATAAATAGGGCTTCAAAAAGAATGGCAAAATGATACCAGAATGCCATCATCGCCGTTCCACCTATTACTTGTGAGAAAATATATGCCATACCTATTGCTAACGTTGGTGCTCCACCTGTACGTGATAAAATTGTTTGCTCTCCAACATTTACAGCAAGTTCTTTTAATTCATTTGGTGTAATAGCAAATCCCCATGAAGAAATAACTTGAGCTGCCTGCGATACATCCGTACCAATAAGTGCCGCCGGACTATTAATCGCAAAATAAGTTCCTGGCGTTAATACACAAGCTGCAATCATTGCCATCGCTGCTACAAACGACTCCATTAACATTGCTCCGTAACCAATTGGCTGTGCATGTCCCTCTTGCTCAATCATTTTTGGAGTTGTACCAGATGAAACGAGAGCATGGAATCCAGAGACCGCACCACAGGCAATCGTAATAAATAAGAACGGGAATAAATTACCGGAGAAAACAGGACCAGTTCCATCAATAAATTGCGAAACTGCTGGCATTTGTAAATTGGGTGCTACAATTAAAATACCTATCGCCAATCCAACGATTGTTCCAACTTTTAAAAATGTACTTAAATAATCACGTGGTGCTAATAGCATCCAAACTGGTAATGCAGATGCAATAAATCCATATACAATAAGCATAATAGCAATTGTTTCACCACTAAATGTGAACATACTTGCAAGTGTTGGGTTTTCTGCTACATACTGTCCTCCAATAAGAGATAAAATAAGTAGGATAATACCAATTACTGACCCTTCTCCAACACGACCAGGCCTAATATAGCGCATATAAACTCCCATTAAAATAGCGATAGGAATCGTTGCTGCTATCGTAAACATTCCCCAAGGACTTCCGATCAGTGCCTTTACTACGACTAACGCTAATACTGCTAATAAAATAATCATAATTCCTAAAATACCTATCATTGCAATTAGTCCTGTAACAGGTCCAATCTCATCCTTAATCATTTCTCCTAACGATTTACCATTACGTCTCATCGAAGCAAATAAAATGACAAAATCTTGGACAGCCCCCGCAACAACTACCCCAACGATAATCCAAATGGTCCCTGGTAAATATCCCATTTGTGCTGCTAAAATCGGTCCTACTAAAGGTCCCGCCCCAGCAATCGCTGCAAAGTGATGCCCAAACAATACCCACTTATTTGTTGGAACATAGTCTTTCCCATCGTTTAATGTATGGGCTGGTGTTTGCCGATTATCATCTAAATTAAAAACCTTTCTCGCTATAAATCTACTATAAAAACGATAAGCAACTGCATATACACATACGGCAGCTACTAAGAGCCATACAGCATTAATGGTTTCACCTTGTGATAAAGCTATTACCCCAAAAGCACCTGCTCCTACTGCTGTAATAACGCCCCAAAGTAAGATTGATTTCAATGTCTTCACATACAATTCCCCCAATACTATTTCTTAGTGGAGATTGTACTAAATTTTCTGAATATTTAACTTGAATCCTCCTTATCATGAAGGATTTTCAGTTTATCATGTTAAAATACTCTCATTACCTACTATAATTCAATGTTATTTCGAAGGCGTTTTACATAATTACGACTGACTGGAATCGGTTGCTCATCATACCTATCTAAATACAAATTATACGTGCCATTATAATAAGGTTTCAGTTCTTTTACATATGACATATTAATTAAATAGCTTTTATGCACACGTAAAAAATCATATGCATTTAGCTTATTTTCTAATTCCTGAAGTGTATATGTTGAAATATACTGATTATTCGTTGTGTAAATTGAAACAGTTTTATTTTCTTTATTTTTACTTACATATACAATATCTTCTGGGAGCATATATCGTATACCCTCTTGACTTTCTATCGGTAGTTTCCGCAAATAACTCTTTGCTTTCTCACCTTGTTCTTTACCTATTTTATATAAAAGAAATTGTAAATCTTCTTCACGAAATGGTCGTAATAAATAATAAAATGCTTGGAAACGAAAAGCTGTAATAGATTCCTCTATGTTTTCACCTACAAAAATAAATTTTGTATAGCAATTTATTTCTCGTAATAAACTTGCATATTCAAAACCAGTACCATCTAGTAATTTGGAACTTAAAAAAACAAAGTCTGGTATATGTTTTTTCATCATAAATAAAGATTCTGTTCCTGTCTTTGCTTCAAAACATTCTACATTTCTCATATTTTCAGTGAAATTTTCAGCTAACTCTCTTCTCTCTTCTGCCTCTTCCATGATCAGTAAAATTTTCATTTCTTCAACCACCTAATTCTTTGTCCATATGTCCTGCTGTATACATTCGCTTTTATAAGAAATAATCCCTTTTTCTTACTATACCATTATTTATCTAAAAAAACAGAAAAAAGGAAACCACTTCGGTTTCCTCTCCCCTTTTATCCTACATTAACTGCCTAGAAAGAGCCGAGTAGTGTAGGATAATAAACGGTCAGGGATACGTTTAAAATTTCATTTTATACTAATTCTCGTTGCTTCGTTTCCTGTCCAAGTATTACTACAGCGAATACACCAATTAAAATTGATCCGCAGAAAATCGTAAATATTAATGATAGTGAAGCTTCTGAGGCAACTAAATACCCCACTAATAGTGGCCCAAGAATACCACCAATACGCCCAAATGCTGCTGCCATTCCTGCACCTGTACCACGAATAACGGTTGGATACTGCTCAGGTGTATAGGCGTATAATGCTCCCCAAGCACCTAAGTTAAAGAAGGATAGTAACATACCTGCCACGATTAATACTGTTAATGAATCCGCAACCCCAAACAAATAGGCACTGCAGGCTGTTCCGATTAAATACGTAACCAAAACAAATTTACGACCGAGACGTTCAATAAACCAAGCAGCAGTGAAATATCCTGGAAGTTGAGCTAACGTCATAATAAGTACGTATTGGAAACTTTTTATTAAACTAAATCCTTTTAGCACCATTACACTTGGTAACCAAAGGAACATTCCATAATAGGAAAAGACAACACAAAACCAT
This sequence comes from Bacillus sp. MYb78, assembly GCF_002975115.1. Lineage (NCBI taxonomy): Bacteria > Bacillati > Bacillota > Bacilli > Caryophanales > Bacillaceae > Bacillus > Bacillus sp. MYb78. The sequence goes on along the minus strand of NZ_PCOB01000007.1, from coordinate 57,389 downwards.
AGAATCCATAGCATAATTGTTGCTTTACGATATTCCCCAGACCAAACTGATTTTATATTTTCAATAACAGATGGTCTTTTTTTAACTTTTTGGAACCTTGGGGAATCCGGTAAATTCCATCTTAAATATAAAGCATATAGTGCTGGAACTGCACTCAATACCATCGCAACTTCCCAACCATATTTCGGAATAACAAAATACGAGATAAGAGCTGCAATTAACCATCCACCTGCCCAAAAACTTTCTAATAACACAACAATTTTCCCACGCTCATGTGCTTCAACACTCTCTGATACTAGTGTAGAGGCAACCGGAAGCTCTCCGCCAAGCCCCATACCAATTACAAAGCGTAAAACGAGAAACATCGCGAGTGTCGTCGTTAACGCAGTTAAACCACTACCGATAGAAAATAATAATAATGTAATAATAAAGACTGATTTTCGCCCTATTTTATCTGATAGTATCCCAAAAATAAGCGCTCCTACTGCCATACCGATTGAGTTAATACTACCTATCCATCCCATTTCCTGGCTCGTTAATCCCCAATCCTTTTGCAAGGCTACCATTACAAATGAAAGCATTCCAACATCCATTGCATCAAATAGCCATCCAAGCCCAGCTATACCAAGTAGTTTGCGCTTCGAAATTTCTTTTACCTTGCCCACTAGAAGTCCTCCTCACACAGGTGTCTTTACACATCATTTTACATGTGTGAATTGTATAAGTAAAATACTTTTGTGTAAAAAATTTCTCCTTCATCATTCCCAAAAAGTAAAACGCCTATCCCGATTGGTGAGGGCTAATAATCAGTAGAGATGCCTCACTGATTAAATTTTCAATTTATTAAAAACGAACAAATAAAAAAAGCAGCGATATTTCGCTACTTTTTCGAACGCATTACTTCTTTTAAAAATTCCGCTAATACTAACTGACGACGCCAGCGTGTTGGATTACTGCATAATCTATAAAACCACTCTAAATGAATCGCTTGAATCCATTTTGGTGCACGTTTTACCTCTCCAGCCCATACGTCTAAACTTCCGCCTACTCCAACAGCCATTTTCGTTTCTAAACGATGCTTATTGTTTTGGATAAAGTTCTCTTGTCTTGGGAAACCGAGTGCAACAAGTAATAAATCTGGTTTTGCTTCTTGAATGCGAGAAATGATATTTTCTTCGTCTTCTTGTTTAAAATAACCATCTTGTGTCCCGGCGATGGATACAGCTGAATATGTCTTTGTTAAGTGATCTGCTGCAGCTTGTACAACATGCGGCTTTGCACCTAATAAGAAAACAGATACTGGTTTACTATCCTCTGATAACTTCGCAAGTAAATTACACATTAAATCAAAACCTGCTACACGCTCTTTTAAAGGTGTACCAAGCATGCCGCTTGCCTTTACAACCCCAATACCATCAGGTGTAATTAAATCTGTATTCAATAATGTTTGATAGAACTTTTCATCCTTTTTTGCGCACATAACAATTTCAGGATTTGCTGTTACTACCTGAAACGTATGAGTTCGCTCCGCTTCTAGTTGTTCTTTTAAATATTGGACCGTTTCATCCATTGTCATTGTAGAAAAAGGAACGCCTAGAATATCAACTGTTTGTACTGCCATAGTTAACTATCCTCTCTATCATTACAAGTTTTTCGCTATTAATTGCTTATATGTTTCTTTTGTATCGTCATATAGTTTTTGAAGTGAGAAGTCCATAGTAGCATGCTCATAAATATGTTTACCCATTGCTGCTAACTCTCCAGTTTTCCACTTATCATACGCTTCTTCTAAAGCTAATGCCAATGCCTTTCCATCACCTGTTGGCACAATCCATCCGTAAGTTTCATCTACGATTAATGGTTCAATTTCTCCAGCTCTAGTCACAATTGATGGTACACGTTGGTTTGCCGCTTCTAATAAAACTAGTGGGAACCCTTCACTATGGGAAGTTAATAAATTTACATGTGACGACGCAAATAATTGTTTTACATCTTGACGATGTCCTAAAAACTCTACTTTATCGTTAATCCCTTTTTCAGTAGCTAATGACTTTAGATTTTCTTCTAACGGGCCATCGCCAACTAATAATACTTTAATTTTCTCTAATTTTGTTTGTTGTAACGCATCGAATAAAACTTCATGTCCTTTGACAGGATGTAATCGTGCTACTTGAATTGCTGTAAATACATCTTCATCAATATTGAACATTTCTTTTTTATTATAGCCTTCTACTTTTTCCTTATCGTATTCAATTCCATTATAAATAACATGCATCTTTTCATTTGAAATACCTAATGCTGCCAAGCTTTTTTTCAATCTATTTGTTACAACAAAAAATAAATCTATATTTTTTAAGGCTTTCAAATTTAATTTCGTAAAAATCCAACCTTTTAAGCCTTGTTTAGTAAAGTCTTGAAATGGATCACTATGAATAGTCGTTACCCATTTTGCATTTATTCTCTTTTTCATTAAAGAAACATAGAAATTAGCCCTAGGACCATGCGTATGGACTACATCAAATTTTTCGTTATTAATGAATTCACTTATATTCTTTAAAATGGATAAATCATAGCGCGATTTTTGTGAAAACACATGGACTTTTATCCCTAATTCCCTTGCTTCCTTCGCAACAATTCCATCTTCAAATACTGCTAATTCTACTTCACCAGTTGGAAACTGATCGAGAAGTGAAATAATATGTGTTTTCCCTCCCCCATCTTCTGCTCCTGCATTCATATGCAATATTCTCATATTTTTTCCTCCTTTAAATCCTCGCTACGCTTCCATCTATTTTTATTTTACTGTACTAAAAAATAAAAGCTAACAAAAGTTAGCTTTTATTTTTATCATTCAATTTCTAGGTCTACTATTAGATAAGCTAACACCACTACAAAGTAAATCCCAACTCCTGGTGCTGTTAAAATATGTCCTGCAATATAAGCAATACCTAATGCTAACAATAAGCTTGCTGCAATCATTCCATATTTTATATTAAATATGTCCTTAAATCTCGTAGCAAATGCTAGTAGAATTCTTAGCCCGTAATAAATAAATGGAATCATTAATAATGCAAAACCAATAATTCCAAAATCATAAAACCAATCATGGAAGTCCATTTCAATTAGTTTTGGATCTGGCTGCTTTTGTTCATTATATTTAAAGTTACCTGCATAGCCCATTCCTAGTAATTTTTGTGACAATGGCGCTTCTTTAAAGAACTGCTTATGTCTTTCTTCATATACTTGACGTCCGCTGAAGATAAGATTTTCTTGATTTTCTTTCTTTTGCTCTTTCTCAAGCTCTTTCTTAACTTCCTCTTCTATCTTCGCCTTTTCTTCTGGCTTTTCAACTTTATGATGATTTTCTTCTTTTGCTTTAAGTTCTTGCTCTTTTTTCAGCTTCTCTTTAATTTCTTGTTCTTTTTGACCTTGTTGTGCCACATTTTGCTCTGATAAATAATTATTGTGAATACCCATATTTTGCGCTAATGGCGTTTGTTTAAACGTTCCAACTACACCAGCTAATAGGACAATAGCAATTACTGCGTTAAGCGCAAGAGATTTTTTGTTCGGATTTTTTCTATTAAATAATAATTGTAGTACAATGATCCCGATTGCTGCTGCTAACGTAGCACCAATTGAGCCCATTCCTACTTTTGTACCAACTTGAATTAATGAGTAAATCATTAAAAGTGATGGAATCCAATATAAAATGTGCTTCCAGCTCTTTGTTTTTTGAATAGAATATAGTACCACAATAGGGAAAATAATAGCTAAGATTGAACCTAGTTCATTCCCTGCATAGAACCAACCTCGAGAACCAACCTTCATCCATTCATAACTACCAAAGTCAGTAGATGTTGAAATAGAAATAACCATAATTGCGTTAATGATTAATGTAGAATATACAATACTATTTCGAACCTTATCGCTAATATTAACTGTCTTTTTCAATGATTTTAAAGCTAAAATGTATGATCCCAGCATAATATATATATATAATGCTTTCGCAACGAATTTAACTTCTTCACCAAGTACAATAGGATCCTTAACTAGTTTGTTATTAATAAATCCTATCCCTAAAACGCCGGCTAATAATATAAGATAAATTAAAAACTTTCTATTTTCCTTCTCTTTTGCCTGAATTAAAATGTAAATACCACCAACAGCCATAATAAGGAATCTTACTAAAATTCCAACGGTAGCATTTGACTTTAATAAAGTGATGCTAAGAGACGTTAATAAATCTAAAACAGGCTGTAAAATAATAAAAAAGAGCAAAAAATGCTCAAATCTAACCCTAGCTTGATTTGCTAACATTCCAAGACCTCCATACAAAATCTTAACATTATCTTTTAATCATAATTTTTATCTTCAAAACACACCTAGCAATTATAACATAACTCATATTTAAATTGAGAACTTATTTTTATGCCGAAACTAACCAAATCCAGCTTAAGTAGTACTAGAAAACATTATCCTTTAGCTATCCTTCCCTATCTCTATAAAAACTATCTAACACTCTTCCACTTATTATCATCATTATAGTAACATTTGTTAATTTGTTTATAAATATATAAAATTTAATAATTATACACAAACACCAACTCGGTTATCCTACAACTAAAGATTAACCTTGCTTCGTTTTCTCCTAAGCATTTTCAAACGCTTTCTTTATGTATTTTATCCGTTTTTATACATGTAACGAAAAGTAATTGTTATTTCCAATACTTTAGTGTATATTTTTTCTCTGGAACATCTTTAAGAGAAAGGGATTAAGGCCATGTTATTAATCGATATATTTACGTTTCTTGGCATTATCGCCGCTGCCATTTCTGGTACATTAGTTGGTTTAAAAAAAGATTTAGATTTATTTGGTGTCCTTTGTTTAGCTGTAGCTACTGCGCTCGGCGGCGGTATTATTCGTGATATCATGATTGGTAACCTGCCCCCTGTCGCATTTGTAAAACCAATTTACTTTTTCGTAAGTGTATTATCAGCACTATTTACTTGTATGTTTTTTGAACGCATCAATAAACTTCAAGTCGTTATTATGCTTTCTGATGCTGTTGGCTTAGGCGTTTTTACAGCTATTGGTGCAAATGCGGCAATGTCACATCATGTTGACGCATCATTTCTAGTTGTTTCAATGGGAGTCATTACAGGTATTGGAGGCGGTATTTTGCGTGATATTTGTGCTCAAGATATCCCTTACGTATTCCGAAAAGAGATTTACGCAATCGCTTCTATCTTAGGAGCAATTAGCTTCCTAATCACACACGCTATGGGGGCACACGTATTAGCTTTCTATGTTTGTTTATTAGTAACATTTGTTATTCGTGTCGTCACTGTAATATATAATGTGCATTTCCCTGTTTTCTTTAAAACACATGCTAAAATTAATAAAGGCCATTAAGAGAATTCTATCTAGAATTCTCTTAATTTATATACTATTCAACAAACTAATATAGAGTAATTATATATAAGCATATATAATTACTCTATATTAGTTTTAAAATTGAAAACGTTTTATATACAGGGGGAAGAATGATGCTTGGGGTTTTCAAAAAAAATATTAATAAAAAAAATGCCAGTATAATCGAATTAAGTAAGGACCAACAAATAACTTTTAATGTACCTACTAATTCTGAATTGAAAATTCAAATGGATATGCTACATATTTCAAAAGAAGATTTACAAGTTGTAAAAGTACTACAGCCTTTTATTTATGCAGAAATTGATTGGATTACTGAAAAATTTTATGCCAACATTACAAAACAACCTAATTTAATTACTATTATTGAACGTTACAGCTCTATTCCAAAACTAAAACAAACTTTAAAAACACATATTAAAGAATTATTCAGCGGCAATATGCATGAAGATTTTATTGAACAGCGTGTTAGAATTGCCAAAAGGCATGTACAAATTGGTTTACATCGAAAATGGTATACTGCTGCTTATCAAGAATTATTCCGCTCTATCATGAAGATTTTGCAAACAAAAATAACAACAATCGATGATTTTTCCTATTCTATAAATGTTATAAATAAATTATTCACTCTTGAACAAGAACTTGTTCTTGCAGCTTATGAATCTGAATATGAAAGAATGCAAAGAGAGCATGAGAAAGAAAAAGAACTAACTGCTATGACAATTACGCATATCGCAACAGAATTAGCTGCTGTATCTGAAAAAACAAGCTCTTCTATTCAAAAACTAACCGCTAAATCTGAAACTATTGTAGAAATTGCTAAAACAGGTACATCATTAGCTACAACATCTGAAGAAAAAGCGAATAAAGGGAAAGAACAATTAAACCAGCAAAACAAACGAATGGGATCTATTCAAATGAATATGGAAACGATTATTACAGATACTCATGAACTTCTCGATATTTCTAACAAAATTAACGAAATCATAGATATCGTTAAATCAATCGCGGAGCAAACAAATTTACTCGCACTAAATGCTGCTATCGAGTCTGCACGTGCTGGAGAATTTGGGAAGGGGTTTTCTGTTGTTGCTGGTGAAATCCGAAAATTATCAGAGCAAACGAAAGAATCTATATTTAACGTTACAAAGCTCGTCGAAAAAACAAATGAACAAATTACCCGTGTCTCGTCTTCCGTGAAACAAATTAGCTCTCTCGTATCAGAAGGAACCGATAGTATGTCGGCAACAGATCGATACTTCCAAGAAATTGTAAAAGATATGTCTAACTCAAAAGAACAGAATAAGAAAATTGAACATGAGCTACAAGCTATTTCACAAGTAATGAAAGGAATTCAAGATGATTCCTCACAAATGGCTCTAACAGCCGATAATTTACAACTAGAACTAAATCGATAAGATATAATCAACCCTCACCAATCGGGATTTTACGAGTAGCAGGGCCCCCACCTAACTTCTTTGCTTTCGCTGAATTTTGAGGTGGGTGGCTTACTGTCCGGAAAATAGCGGGATAAAATTCAGGTCAGGCATACTTTCCATTTGCACTGACTACTAAATTTCATCTTCCATCAAAAAAAGAATCCAGAATGGATTCTTTTTATTTTCTGAAAAATATTTTTTGACAATACACATAACTCATATAAACACCAAAGCTCTGCAAAATAAACAATGCTGGCATAATTACATTGTAATATGCCATATCTACTTGGAAGAGCTTTAACAATACGTATCCACTAATTAAAAATAAGAACAACATATATCCCTCATTTTGTTGTTTCTTAATAAGGAAGTGTAATAGAGCTATAGTCATAAACAATGTTACGGCTATATATATCAGTTTTTCATATTTGAAAAGAATAGAATTTATCCCCTCATCTGAAAACTGATTTATCATCGGTTCTAAAAGTTTAAATCTTTCTCCCTCAATCTCTTTTAACTTTTGATCAATATGCTCTGTTACACTTTGATTTTTCGATATTTTTTCTTCATGTTGCGTTTTTCCAATTAAAACAGATTGAACATACGTCTCATTCGCAATCGTATATTGTGACATTCCCATTGTCTTAATTCCATAATTCACACCAAAATGGGCACTATAAAATAGAATAAGTATCCCTATCATCTTTAGTAACACCTTTTGTTTCGTTGCTGATTGAAATACTTCGATTAATAATACATATACCGTGATAAAAATAGGAAGAAATAATCCCATTGGGAAAATCATATTACTAAATGCAAATAAAATTGCTGAAAATACCCACATATAAGGATGATCTAATCCTTTATATAAAAGTATGTAACAAGCAAAATAAAATAAAAATATTGCAAGTGACTCAGGAGTTAATACGGAACTCATGAATATATTTGGAATATACAGAGCATAAAAGATAGAAGCAATACGACCGCATTCTTCTCCAAAAACCATTGCTGCAATACGATAAATAAAAAATGCGGTTCCTGCGCAAAATAACACATTAAATAGTTGTAAAGCGAATAATGTATCACCAAATATACGAATAATTACTGACTCATATATAATAAAAGGCAAATGAGTTACAGTCTCTATATTATTACCAATTGCAATCTGCTTTGCAGACTCATACATCACTTTCAGATCACCAATTATTGGAGCGTCTACAAATAACAGCATACTAAGTCTCACAACTATAGATATACTTATAAGAAAAATAAGAAATTGTTTATCTGTAAAACGATATTGTAGAATTGATGCCACTAACAAAATGAGTATGATAAAAATTGCTAATATGATTGTTACACTTGTTGTACTTCCTCCAAAAAATTGCTTACTTTTCTCAAATGCTGCCCAACAACTATAAACAAAAAATGCGAGCATCGCACCGATTGTAATTTTATTAAAGAAAGATGAAAAATTTGTTTGTATATGATTCATATGTCCATTGCACCTCTATTTCCATTCATAACAAAACGATTCTATCATGAATGAGTACACGGCTGATAGAGAATTTCTATGACAAATACATAGTCATTACTTTTTACTTGCAATGTAAGCGAATCCTCTTTTACACTACATTTTAGATAAAATAAATTTTCTTTCAGTTACATGAATACAAATACAGAAGTTTAAATAATCCTCTTTTGGAATACACTTTACTTCATTAAATATCTAATATGAGTAATCCGCTTACACATATTATTCTGATTGAAAACAGACTATAGGGGCTGAATATATGGAAAAGAAATTCATGCGAGAATCTAAAGCAATTAAGACAACACGTGTTTTTCCTAACGATTTAAATAATCACCAAACACTTTTTGGAGGGAAATTATTAGCAGAAATTGATAGTATTGCTTCGATTGCGGCTGCAAGACATAGTCGTAAACATTGCGTAACAGCATCTATTGATTCAGTTGATTTTTTAACTCCAATTCACCAGGCTGATTCTGTTTGTTATGAAGCATTTGTATGTTATACAGGGAAATCTTCAATGGAAGTTTTCGTAAAAGTAATCGCAGAAAATTTATTAGCAGGCGAGCGTAGAATTGCTGCTACTTGCTTCATTACATTTGTAGCAATAAAAGATGGAAAACCTTCGTCGGTACCACAAGTACTACCTGAAACTGAGGAAGAACATTGGTTATACACAACCGGTTCAGAACGTGCGGAAAATAGAAAAAAAGGACGTTTAAAAAGCAAAGAAATGGCTGAGGTTTTAACTTTAAATAAACCTTGGAATATTTAATACAATACTCTTCCATATACATGCACAGATTTTTTCTTCCTTGCATGTATTTTTTTATACAAAATATCATCTCTTACCATTTTATTCTCAATCTGTTCTCCTAAATCATGCACCAGCTTTTCCTTTATTTTGTTATACTGTTAATGGTATATTAAATAAAGTTCGTTTAAAAATAACCATAATATGATTAAGTATATAAGGGATGGTGCGGTAATGACTATTGAAGTACCAATTTCAATACCAAAAACGTTAATTATTATTCCAGCGTATAACGAGGAAGAAGCAATTGCAGATACATTAACAAGATTATTAAAACTAAAACAGCATTTTACAGGATTAAGCATTTGTGTTATTAATGATGGATCACACGATAAAACAGCTCAAATCGTACAAGATTTTCCTGTTCACCTTGTGAATTTACCATATAACCTAGGTATTGGCTCAGCTGTACAAACTGGATATAAATACGCATATGAGAACGGATATGATATTGCGATTCAGTTCGATGCTGATGGACAACATAATCCAGATGATTTATATAAAATTATAAAGCCTATCGCTGAAGATGAATGCGATATGGTGCTAGGGTCACGTTTTACAGAAAAAACAGCATATAAAGGTAGTATTTCCAGAAGGATCGGTATTTTTTATTTTACTGCCTTATTGAAAGTACTAACAAAACAAACATTTATGGATCCAACTTCTGGATATCGTGCTATCAATCGAGAAGTAATTAAAATTTTTGCACACAACTATCCAAAAGATTATCCAGAACCAGAAGTTCTTATTCATTTAAAAAAGAAAAAACTTCGCATTAATGAAATATCTGTAAATATGCAAGAGCGACAAGGTGGACAATCTTCTATCACACCTTTTAAATCTGCATATTACATGATTAAAGTAAGTCTTGCTATATTGATGCAAAAAATCGTGAAAGGTTGATAATAAATGCCTATAATTACCTTTTCATTCATCTTTATTTTATTATTATTATTATTAATTATTAATTCCATTCGCCGTGGAACTTTAGAAACGAAATATGCTGTTTTATGGATTTTTGTTTGTATTGCAATGGCTATTTTAAGTTCTACCGATAAAATTATAAACTGGATTGGAAAACTATTAAAAGTAGAATATCCCCCTTCCATTTTATTCTTATTTGGACTATTATTCTGTTTCATCTTAATTTTTGACCTAACAAGAAAAATTTCTAAACAACATCATCAACTTGTAACATTAACGCAAGATTATGCGTTACTAAAGCAAAAATTAAATGCAACTGAGCCAGACAAAGACTAACCTAATATTTCATAGCTAATATAAAAAACCTCTTAATTTATTGCAAAAATTAAGAGGTTTTTTATTCTTAATAATAATTTATTCGCCTTCACAATCGTTAAGATAGATACATCCTACTTAACTAATAAGTTAAAATGACATGAATAAGAAGTTATATGCAATAGACATGATAAAGCTGTTTGAAATACGAGAATTAACCATAAGAATCTAACTTCCCGCCACCTTTTTAATAGAAAGTTGATTTACAAAGTTTATATGCGTTAAACTTATACAGATGTTCTTGTAATCTTCTTCCTTTCAAAAGGCTTGTATATATGATGCAAGACATAAAAAACTTGAGGAGATAAAAATTCTATGATGGAACAAAAGCAACTTGTTTCTGTTGTCATACCCCTGTATAACACGGAAAAATATATTGAAGAAACGATGCAGTCAATACTAGATCAAACATATAAAAATATCGAAATTGTAATTGTAGATGATGGAAGTAAAGATCAATCACCTTCTATTGTGAAAAACCTTGCTGAAAAATATCCAGGGCAAGTAAAATACGTTCATCAAAAAAACCAAGGTGTTTCAGTAGCTCGTAATACGGGTATTGAAAATGCTAGTGGAGAATATGTCGCTTTTCTTGATAGCGATGACTTATGGCATCCAACTAAAATTGAGAAGCAAGTCGAAAGTATGCATAAAAACAACATGGACGCTTGCTATTGTGGTTATATGAATTTCTACGAAGAAACAGGTGAGAAGGTTGAACATACAACAAACTTTATTAAAGGTGATATGGCAAAAGCATTCCTAACGCATCAAGTTGTTGCTCAAACAAGTACTTGGATTTTCAAACGATCCATCGTAATGGATCATAACATTCGTTTTACACCAGAATGTAGTTGGGGCGAAGATTTAGAGTTTTTATTTAAACTTATGAGTGTGACAAATGTATGTTATGTCCATGAATACTTAACTTATTATAGAATCTTATCAGAAGGAAATCTTTCTTCTAAGTATAAAGATTATGAATTAAAAACGACAAAAGAGCTGGAAGTATTCAATCGTATGAAGGAATGGGTACATAATAAATCTCAAGATTTCATTACAAAAGATTCTCAGTTACTTATTGAAATTCTTGAGACTTATTTATTCCCTTATACAGTCATCAATAACGCTTGTATATATATTAAAGAAAACTCTCAATTAGATAAATCACAAGTTCAATTAATCAAAAAAGATATAAAGAAATATTGCCGTAAAATCTATTCAAAGAATGGAAAACGTAGTAAAAAACTATATGCAATGCTTTGGTTTGTACGAATTAAATTTCTGTTTTCTTAAACTGAAAATATAACGATACTCTCTCTTTCTGTGAACAAATCAAATTTACAAATAGGACAAGCTAACCGGGTCCTAAAGAATAGAAAGGTCTTTTCTCATGAAAACAAATAAAATTCTAAAAAACGCATCCTACCTGTTTGTAGGAAACATTACTGTCCGTTTTGTACTGGCTATTGCAACAATTTTCTTTGCAAGGTATGTTTCTCCAAGTGATTACGGTATGTTTACAACTGCGTTAGCAGTTTCAGCTGTTATTTGTTACTTTACAGATGCAGGTTTAACACATACGTTTATGCGTGAAGGAACGAGAAGCGATGCTAATATTAGCGTGCTAATAAGTAGTTACTTACGTATTCGTTTAATATTAGCTATCGTAATTTCTGTACTTTTCGCTATTTTTGCCCAGTTCTTCTATCCCGATGCTTACTTACGCGCGATGGTATATTGGGTTGTTCTACCAACAATGTTCGGAGCAACCTTACAAGGTGTTGGAATGGCTTACTTCCAAGTAACAGAACGCATGCAATTTACAGCTATTATTTCTGTACTACAAGGTGTAACTGCTGCTGCTGCCCTATTACTAGGGATGTCTTTCCAATGGTCACTTATGATGGTTGCTGCCATGTACGGGGTATCTAGTCTTGTAACAGGTGTTATCGCCTTTATAATGACAATACGTTATACGAAGGTCCATAAGGGTTGGGATAAAGGCATTTTAGATCAACTACTTATTTTTACAATCAATGGCATCATCATTATGCTCTTACCACAATTGGGCCCTATTATATTAGAAAAGGTTTCAACGTATAATCAAGTTGGATTCTTTGGTGCTGCATCTAAAATACCTGCTGTACTATATCAAATACCTGGGGTAATTGCAGCGGCCTTTTATCCAAGGCTTTTTGCTTTTGGTAATGAGAAAAATATTGAAGAACATAGAAAATTATCAAGTTTTGAATTAAAACTTATGTCTTTTTTAGGAATCGGAATTTCTATCCCCTTTATTGCGGATCCAAGTTTCTGGATTGTTAGTTTATTAGGAGAAGAATACGCTCCCGCTGGTGACGCTCTTGCTATTCTAGCGTTTATGGTTATTTTACAATCAATTAACTATCCACTAGCCGATAATTTAACAACGATTGGCCAGCAATGGAAACGTGCAACAACAATGACTATTGGATTAGTTGTTGCCATCATAGGTTATATTGTATTAGGTAGTAAATATGGAATGATGGGAGCAGCTGCCGCAGCTATCCTTACCGAAATTACACTATTAATCGGATTTACCCTCTTTATTCGTAAAGGCATGCAATTATTAGTTAAAGGAGTTATATTTAATTCCTTAGCCTTTATTATTAGTTACGGTATATACCGAATTGCATTAATCAACTTACCGCCACTAATTGCTTTAACTCTTACTGGTATACTATACGGTATAATTGGAATTGGAATTGATCCTCAAATACGTGGATTTGTTTTAGGGTTTATAAAACAAAAGCTCATTCGCAAACATGCTTAAAAGCAAAAAGCTTTTCCTATTTAAAAATGGAAAAGCTTTTTGCTTTTTTTATATACCATCATTTTTCTTCAGTAAAAAAATGCTATATATTCCAGCTCAAATTGACTTACTTTCTGAAAATGCCTTATACTAAATTACATGTAAACTATGAACTTCAACGCTTGTAAAAATATATATGCTTCAACAAAAATATATATTTTCTCATGTTAAAACTAAAGAACACACCTTTAAAAATTGGTGTGTTTTTATATGCTACCTAAAAACTAGTTGTTACATGTAACGACTTTCAAAGGAGGATTATCAATTTTTATGAGCATAAAGCCGAATAATAAATTCTTTTCCAAGAAAACAATGATAATTATGCCAATATTATTATTGTGCGCTTTTGCTTTTCATTATTTCTTTTTAACATCTAATCAAGCCTTTTCTGGTACAGGGGATGCGTTACGTCAATTTGGCTTTTTTACGTTTCTTCTACAACATGCCTTTAAAGATGGCAACCTTTTTTGGTCTTTTGATTATGGATTAGGTGGAGATTTATTTGGAGAGTTTAGTTATTATTACAGCACATCACCGTTTTTCTGGATTACACTGTTACTACCTAAACTAAGTCTTGAGCAAGTATATGACGTGAAATTATACATGAGTATTTTAAAAAACTTTTTAGCTATGGTATTCATGTATGGTTCTTTACGTTACCATAATAAAACAGCATTCTCATCTTTTGTTGCTGCTATTATATATGGTGGCTGTATTACTTTCATCCGCCACTCTTTACTATGGGATTTCATGGCTGATGCCATTGTATTTTTACCATTAGTAATATGGGGACTTGATAAATATATTATTGAAAAGAAGCACGGCCTTTTCCTAATCGCTGCTACTTTAATGTTAGCATCAAACTTTTATTTTGCTTTTATCACAAGTATTTTCATATTTATTTATGCATTATTCCAATACTTTGCGACACAACAAAATAAAACGATTGTCTCTTTTCTAACTTATTATATTAGAATCGGTTTATTGTACGGATTATCACTCGGTTTAGCCGCCGTTTGCTTCCTCCCATCAGTTAATGCCGTATTTAGCGCTGATCGACTATCAAAAAAGTTTGAGATACCATTATTATTTGAAGATAAATTTTATAAAGATTTAATGGAAAATATTTTCTTCATGTATAATGCTGAAAATCATCAATTAGCTTTACCAGCTTTAATTTTATTCTTAATCGTATTTGGAATGTTTATACGTGATAAACTCGTTAAGAATAAAGTATTCTTTACGTTATTCATGTTCATTCTGTTTATGCTTCCATATACATATTCTATGTTTAATGGTTTTTCAGCAATGCAATCTAGATGGTTTTATTTATTTGTATTTGTAATTGCCCAAACAATTGCATACATTCTAGATTGGATGATTATTCATAAGAAAGACTACAAATTACCTTATTTAATAAGTTTATTAGTGTCTATTGGATTATTCATTTATGCATTTTATAGAAAGGCAAATATAAATGTAACTGATAAACCTTTACAAGACGTTGATAACATTTTACTCGGAACTGTCGTTCTTTCTGTTATTACAGTATGTTTATGGCGTTATATTTCTAAACCTTTCATACAATTTTTAGTTGTATTGAACGTACTCGTTAGCTCAATTTCTATGAATTATATGTATGCGAATAATATACTTAGCACAGTTTACGGACAGAGCCAGATTTCAACTGAAAAGTTACACGAACCAGGCTATGATAATCAAGAAGAAATTGCTGCAATTCGCTACATACAAGAAAATGATAAAGACTTTTATCGTATTCTTAATCCATATAGCGAATATAACACACCAATGCTACAAGGATATCATGGCGTAAGTACGTATCAAAGCTTGGTTAATTATTATGTCCATGACTTTATGAAAAATAAATATGGCGTATTCCAAATGTACGATACACCTTCAATGTTTTATCAAGCTGATAGTCGACTACTACTCGAAAATATGCTAGGTATAAAATATCGCGTATTAAGTGCTGATACAGATTCAAAGAATGTACCTTATGGATATAAACTATTACAGCAAGTAGGACCATATAATATTTACAAAAATGACTATGCTTTACCGTTAGGATATGTATATGATTCGGCTATCAGTGAAGAAGAATTTTCTAAATTAAACTTCGCTCAGCGTGATCAATTATTATTACATGCTGTTGTCGTTAATAATACAAAAGAATTTTCATTAAACCATTTTAATAAACAAGACCTTAAATCAAAGGCAGTATCTATTAAAACGGAAAAAGCAAAATTCGAAAACATGGAAAAACAAGAAAATAAACTAATTGTTCATGGCTTTGGAAATATGATTGTACCTATCAATTATCCTGATACACCTGGTGATCTACTGATAGAATTAAAATTAAAAAATGCAGGCACATTCAATGCAACTGTTAATGGAAAAACGATAGGAAAAGGGGACGATGCTGGTGCATACTCTTATCCGTTAGAAAGGTTTGTTTACAATTTGGGCAATGAGCGTCCAGAAAACCTAACTATCTCTATTGATATGGCAGGTGAGTATGAATTAGGTGACTTGCAAGCAAATATTGTAAACTATGAAAGTATACAAAAAGAAACAAAAAAACTAACTGAAAATAGGCTTGAAAATATTTATTATAAGAACAATTATTTAAAAGGGGATATCAAATCAAATAAAGACGGGCTCTTATATCTATCTGTCCCATATAGTAAAGGCTGGACTATAAAAATTGATGGGAAAGAAACAGAATTTACGAAAGCGAATTCTGCCTTTATCGGTGTTCCAATTACAAAAGGTTCACATGTAATCGAAATGACTTACGTTACACCTTACTTCAAATTAGGTATGACTATATCAATCATCTCACTAATTATCTGTATAGCTTTACTAATTTTCAAAAATCCAAAAGCACGACGAAAATTTTCTTTTAAAAAGCAATAATGAGCAATCAATGAATCATGAAGCTATCCAATTGGATAGCTTCATATAAAAACGCATAACATTGTTTTAACCCACTACAAACAAGGAGTGTCAAAAATGACTCTTTCAATCGTTGTACCATGCTACAATGAGGAAAAGGTGCTTCGTGCCTTTTATTCAGAGACTTCTCTTGAAATTCATAAATTAACTACCGATTATGAATTTGTTTTTGTTAATGATGGTAGTAAAGATGATACCTTAAATATTTTACGTGATTTAGCTAGTGCAGATTCATCGGTACACTATATATCGTTTAGTCGAAACTTCGGAAAAGAAGCTGCAATGTTAGCAGGTTTAAAATATGCTACAGGCGATGCAATTGTTATTATGGATGCTGACTTACAACACCCTCCTACGTTAATAAAAGAACTGTTAGAAGGATATAACGACGGCTACGACCAAGTCATTGCAAAAAGAACAAGAACTGGTGATTCACCCGTTCGCTCTTTCGTCTCTCGTCTTTACTATAAAGTGATGAATAAATTTGTAGATATTGAATTAGTAGACGGTATTGGTGACTTTAGACTTTTAAGTCGAAGAGCAGTAGATTCTTTATTATCTTTAAGTGAATACAACCGATTTTCAAAGGGCTTATTTTCTTGGATCGGTTATAACGAATTAATCATTGAATATGAAAATGTATTACGTTCTGATGGAGAAAGTAAATGGACCTTCTCGAAATTATTAAATTATGGAATTGATGGTGTAATTTCATTCAATAATAAACCGTTACGTCTATCTATATATCTTGGATTACTAACAACCATTTTAGGACTTTTATACGTAATCACTACGTTCGTTCAAATCATCCTCGGTGGTGTGGAAGTTCCTGGTTACTTTACTCTCATTTCCGCTATACTATTTATTGGCGGTATTCAACTCATATTCCTAGGTGTTATTGGTGAATATATCGGTCGTATTTATTATGAAACAAAACGTAGACCGCATTTTATTGTAGCTGAAAAGAAAGTTAGTGAAGTTAAACAAAAGGCTTAACAAAAAAGTTACTTCTATAGGTAGAAGTAACTTTTTTATATCCTAACATTTACACACCCTTTTTTTGCATAGATATAATCATTTCTTTTAGCCCATTATAATACGAAGTTTTTGGTATCTCCCCGATACACCTCTCATATTTCTCCCCGCTTAATACAACTGGTTTTTCCGTCAAATATAGCATTTCCACAAATTCTTTCATCTGCTTATCAAACAGACCAATGAACTGGATCATTCCTCTTTTTACAGCTATTATTCGTTTGGTATATCCCGTTAATTCCCGTATGTGTTGAATCATTTCCTCACCTGTAATGACACCATAACCTGGTATGTTCCAATTTTGTCCATAGGCCTCATCATGTGAAGCTAATTCAACCATCGCTTTTGCACCATCTGGTGTAAAAATATATTCACGGGCAATCTTTTTATCTCCAACAAAGCTAGACATTTTATTTGCAAGTATTCCCTTTAATGTATGATGGACAAGTGTATTTTCTGCATTTGGACCATAAAAGTCTGGGAAATGAGCAATAAACATTCGTACATTAGCTTGTTTTGCCATCTCTTCAAGTTGTAAACGAATCTTCCCTTTCTTTGTTTGTGGTCTCTTTTTAGCATCTTCTTTTACAAGCCCTTCCCCTTGCCTTCCATACGCATAAATATTATCAACTATTCCTAGTTTGATACCGTAATGTTTCGATACCTCTAATATGTTTATTAATAATTTCTCTTGTTGTTTCTCCCAATCTGAATACGGAATATTTACAGCATGAAATATAATATCAACATCTTTAGCAGCATTCATTATATCCTCTTGTATAAATACGTCGCCTGCTACAACTTCTACATGTTTGTTCCCAGAAAATAATGCACCTAATCTCTCCTTATTTCTTGCAAAAGCAACTACATGAATCCCTCGGCCACATAATTCGTTTACAATTGCATAACCCATTGAACCAGAAGCACCTAATACTAAAGCCTTTTTCATTATAAATCCCCTCCTAAATTAATTAACCACCGTTCAATTAATGTTAAAAAGAAAATCACTTACATAAGAAGCGATTTTGAAATAAACTCTACATGTACTTTAGCCAAACCTTGTAGTTCTTCAAACGTTTGACCACTTCTGCAATAATGTGCTACAAATCCATGTAATGATAAAAAAACAGACCATATTATCATCGCATTTAATTTCCCATCACATAAAGAAGAAATAACCTTCGCAAATTTTTCATAGCTAACATTAGGACTATTTGCCAAACACTCTTTTAATTCGGCATCTTTAATTAAAAACATAATTTCATAATGACTCTGATTTCTTAGACCAAATTCAATAAAACCGAATAAAACTGCTCTTAGTTGCTCTTCTCTCGATAATTTTTGATTACAAATTTCATCTAACTTTTTATTTAATAATTGAAAATCCTGTTCCACCATTGCGTAAAATAGCTCTGCTTTGTTTTTAAAATGATAATAAATCGAACCATGGCTATATCCAAGTTCTGTTGCAATTTTGCGCATTGAAGTATGTTGATATCCTTGTGCTATAAATAGCCCCCTAGCTACATTCATAATCATTTCTCTTGTTAGTTCTTGTTTAACTGCTTTCCTTGGCGACATATTTCATACCTCACACATTTAATTAACCACTGTTCAATTATATTATATATTTTCAGAAAATTAATGCAACCCTTTTTTTGAAAAAATATACATTTTGAAATGATGGCATTATATGAAAGAATTTAGTATCATGATTCAAGGTACTATTTCAAGTTGGACGGAGGATACTATGAGCTTATTAACAGTTGAAAAATTAGGACATACATTTGGCGATCGTACATTATTTAAAGATGTATCTATGCGATTATTAGCAGGTGAGCACGTTGGATTAGTTGGTGCAAACGGTGTTGGTAAATCAACATTCATGAATATCATTACTGGTCAGCTCATTCATGACGAAGGTCGTGTAGAATGGACACCAGGCACACATTACGGTTACTTAGATCAGCATACGGTTTTAACGCCTGGACGTACAATTCGTGACGTACTAGCGGATGCATTTTTACCGTTATTCGAAAAGGAAACGGCTTTAAATGAAGTTACAGAAAAAATGGGAACTGCTACACCAGAAGAACTAGAAGAACTTCTTGAACAAATGGCAGAAATACAAGATGCACTTGAAGCAGGTGGTTTCTATTTACTAGATATGAAAATCGAAGAGGCTGCACGTGGTCTTGGAATTGATGCTATTGGTTTAGATCGTGATGTTTCAGCACTAAGTGGTGGACAACGTACAAAAGTATTGCTTGCAAAGCTATTACTTGAACAACCAGAAGTGTTATTGCTTGATGAACCTACTAACTATTTAGACGTTGAACATATTCATTGGTTAACAACTTATTTAAAAGAATATCCACATGCATTCTTATTAATTTCTCATGATACAGAATTTATGAACAAATGTGTTGATGTTATTTTCCATCTAGAATTCACAAAAATGACGCGCTATACAGCGACATATGAAAAATTCCTAGAACTAGCAGAAATCAATAAAAATCAACATATAAACGCTTATGAAAAGCAGCGTGAGTTTATCAAAAAGCAAGAAGACTTCATTGCAAAGAACAAGGCTCGTTATTCAACGACAGGTCGTGCAAAGAGTCGTCAAAAACAACTTGATCGCATGGAACTTATTGATCGTCCGGAAACAGCAATTAAACCTGAATTCTCATTTAAAGAAAGTCGTGCAAGTAGTCGCTTCGTCTTTGAAGGTGAAAATGTAGAAATCGGATATACACATCCGCTACTACCAAAGCTATCAATGACAATTGAGCGTGGTGAAAAAATTGCTATTGTTGGATGTAATGGTGTTGGTAAATCAACGTTACTAAAAACAATCTTAGGTAAAATTAAACCTTTAAACGGTAAAACAAGTCTTGGTGACTTCTTAGAGCCTGCATACTTTGAGCAAGAAGTTAAAGCTGATAATATAACACCAATTGATGATGTATGGAATACATTCCCTGGCCTAGACCAGCATCAAATTCGTGCGATGTTAGCAAAATGCGGATTAAAAAATGAACATATTTCTCGCCCATTAAGTCAATTAAGTGGTGGAGAACAAGCAAAAGTTCGTTTATGTAAGTTAATGGGTGAAGAAAGTAACTGGCTACTATTTGATGAGCCGACAAACCATCTTGATGTTACAGCAAAAGAAGAACTTAAGAAGGCTATGAAAGCATATAAAGGAACAATTCTCCTTGTATGTCACGAACCGGAATTCTATGAAGATTGGATCACAAAGGTTTGGGATGTTGAAAAATGGTCTCAAAATAGTAAGTAGTCTTTAAGAAAAAACTCCTTGTGTAGACAAGGAGTTTTTTACTTGTTTTTATTAAGAATTTTTTATATTGTAGTATCCTATAAGGCGTAATCGAAATTCTTTTAATTCTGGATACGCCTCTAAATTTGCTAACATACCTCTAATTACCGGAATTCTTGGATTAAGCAATCGCATTTCCGCCTCTAAAACATCTAATGTTACTAGCAATTCATCATCCTCTAATTGATCAGCTAAATTACGCTTAAATACAATAATTTCTTTTAAAAAATGCTCTTTAACTTGTTCCTTAATGAGCTCTGATTTACAAAGGAATTCTCCAAGCTTTTCTTCATGTAAAATAGGTTCTTCCGAAGATTCTACCAATCCATCTACTAAATTATCTACTCTTTTTAAAATAAAAGCAGAGACATAAGATAAGTCAATTTCTGCTGCTTGTAAAATAATTAATTCTAAATACCCACGGCATATGCCTTCCACTATAATTACTAAATCCAATAAATATGGCATAACCTTTTCACCATAAATGGACAATAAACTATTCCGATAAAATGCATGAGACTCTAACTTCATCCGCATCATAAATTCTTCAACTTCTTTATTAAACGGAATCGCATTTTCTCTCGCATGCATAATAATAAATTCTTTATGCTTTTGTATATCATTAAACTGACAATGTAATTGTTTTGCAAATTTTTCACGTGGTAATAAAGACTCTTGTTCAATATCCAGCATCTTCTTTTGGATTTTGTCATAATAATATCGAAGCGTCGCTAATAAAAGCTCATCTTTCGATTTAAAATATAAGTAAAAAGCTCCCTTAGATATACCACTAGCTGTCACAATTTCCTGCACTGATGTCGCATTTACACCCTTAGTAGCAAATAACTTCATAGCCGCTTCTATAATTAAACACTCTTTTTCTTTCATATCTTCTCTCCTAAATTTAATCTCGCATCTTATTATAAATGTATTATACCATCTCTTTTTATTGACGTTTGACCGAACGGTCAGTTATATTATGTATTAGACTGACCAGTTGGTCAATATAATAAAAAGGGAGCGCAAACATGAACAAAATCATCAATTTCTCGTTAAAAAATAAGTTCGCAGTTTGGCTACTAACCATTATTGTTACTATTGCGGGGATCTACTCTGGACTCAATATGAAGCTGGAAACAATTCCTGATATTACAACACCGATTGTGACAGTAACTACGGTCTATCCTGGTGCTACACCAGAAGAAGTAGCTGATAAAGTTTCAAAGCCGATGGAAGAACAACTACAAAATTTAAGCGGTGTTAACGTTGTGAGCTCATCATCTTTTCAAAACGCATCTTCTATTCAAGTAGAATACGATTTTGATAAAAATATGGAAAAAGCAGAAACAGAAATTAAAGAAGCTCTCACGAATGTAAAACTCCCAGAAGGTGTTAAAGATCCTAAAGTTTCACGAGTAAACTTCAATGCTTTTCCTGTTATTTCGTTAAGCGTAGCAAGCAAGAATGAATCTTTAGCTACCTTAACTGAAAATGTAGAGAAAAATGTTGTACCAGGATTAAAAGGACTTGATGGTGTTGCATCTGTTCAAATTGCAGGTCAACAAGTAGATGAAGTACAGCTCGTCTTCAAGAAAGATAAAATGAAAGAATTAGGACTAAGTGAAGATACTGTAAAAAATGTGATTAAGGGATCGGACGTATCTTTACCACTTGGCTTATACACGTTTAAAGACACGGAAAAATCAGTTGTTGTAGATGGCAATATTACAACGATTAAAGCGTTAAAAGAACTTAAAATCCCAGCTATACCTTCATCACCTAACGGTCAAGGTAGTCAAAATGCTGGCGCTGGTGCACAAACGCCGCAAATGAACCCAGCTGCTATGAACGGAATTCCAACAGTTACATTAGACGAAATTGCTGACATTAAAGAAGTTGGGAAAGCAGAATCCATTTCTCGAACAAATGGAAAAGAAGCAATTGGAATTCAAATTGTGAAGGCCTCTGATGCAAATACAGTTGATGTTGTAAATGCAGTAAAAGATAAAGTAAAAGATCTTGAGAAAAAATATAAAGATTTAGAGATCATTTCAACATTCGACCAAGGTGCACCTATTGAAAAATCAGTTGAAACAATGCTGAGCAAAGCAATTTTCGGCGCTATCTTTGCGATTGTTATTATTATGCTGTTCCTACGAAATATTCGAACAACGTTAATCTCTGTCGTTTCAATACCACTTTCTTTATTAATTGCTGTTTTAGTCATAAAGCAAATGGATATTACGCTTAACATTATGACGCTTGGAGCAATGACAGTGGCTATAGGCCGTGTTGTTGATGACTCAATTGTTGTTATTGAAAATATTTACCGACGTATGTCGTTATCAGAAGAGAAATTGCGCGGAAAAGATTTAATTCGTGAAGCTACGAAAGAAATGTTTATCCCGATTATGTCTTCTACCATTGTGACAATCGCTGTATTCTTACCTCTAGGACTTGTAAAAGGTATGATTGGTGAAATGTTCTTACCATTTGCCTTAACTATCGTCTTCGCTTTATTAGCGTCGTTACTAGTGGCTGTTACAATCGTACCAATGCTTGCTCATTCCTTATTTAAGAAAGAAAGCATGAGAGAAAAAGAGGTACATCATGAAGAGAAACCGAGCAAATTAGCAAATGGGTATAAACGTATACTTGAATGGGCTTTAAATCACAAAATTATTACATCTAGTATTGCTGTCCTTCTATTAGTTGGTAGTCTCGCACTTGTGCCCGTTATCGGTGTAAGTTTCTTACCTTCTGAAGAAGAAAAAATGATTATCGCAACATACAAACCTGAACCAGGTCAAACATTAGAAGACGTTGAAAAAATTGCAACGAAAGCTGAAAAGCACTTCCAAGATAATAAAGACGTGAAAACAATTCAGTTCTCATTAGGTGGAGAGAACCCAATGAGCCCTGGTCAAACAAATCAAGCTATGTTCTTCGTTCAATATGATAACGACACGAAAAACTTCGAAAAAGAAAAAGAACAAGTCGTTAAAGATTTACAGAAGATGTCTGGCAAAGGTGAATGGAAAAACCAAGACTTCGGAGCAAGTGGCGGTAGTAATGAAATTAAACTATACGTTTACGGAGATAGCTCAGAAGACATTAAGCCTGTCGTAAAAGATATTCAAAATATCATGAAGAAAAATAAAGACTTAAAAGATATAGATTCTAGTATTGCAAAAACATATGCAGAGTACACTTTAGTCGCAGATCAAGAAAAGCTAAGTAAAATGGGCTTAACGGCTGCTCAAATTGGAATGGGACTTTCTAATCAACATGACCGCCCTGTTCTGACAACTATTAAAAAAGACGGTAAAGATATCAATGTATATGTAGAAGCTGAAAAACAAAATTATGAAACAATCGATGACTTAACAAATCGCAAAATTACAACACCACTTGGTAATGAAGTAGCTGTGAAAGATGTTATGACTGTAAAAGAAGGTGAAACATCGAATACAGTAACACACCGAGATGGCCGTGTTTATGCAGAGGTTAGTGCAAAATTAACATCTGATGACGTTTCAAAAGCATCTGCTGCAGTCCAAAAAGAAGTAGATAAAATGGATCTTCCTTCTGGTGTAGATGTTTCTATGGGTGGTGTTACTAAAGATATTCAAGAATCATTCAAGCAACTTGGCCTAGCGATGTTAGCGGCGATTGCCATTGTATACTTCGTTCTTGTCGTTACATTTGGCGGTGCCCTTGCACCATTCGCAATTCTATTCTCGCTACCATTCACAATTATTGGGGCTCTTGTTGCCTTATTAATCTCTGGTGAAACATTAAGTGTATCTGCAATGATTGGGGCGCTTATGTTAATCGGCATTGTTGTAACAAACGCAATCGTGCTTATCGACCGCGTTATTCATAAAGAAAATGAAGGTTTATCAACACGTGAAGCTTTATTAGAAGCTGGTGCAACACGCCTTCGTCCGATTTTAATGACTGCAATTGCAACAATCGGGGCTCTTATCCCGCTTGCATTAGGATTTGAAGGTAGCGGCTTAATTTCTAAAGGACTTGGTGTAACGGTAATTGGTGGATTAACAAGTTCAACATTATTAACACTTCTTATTGTTCCAATCGTTTATGAAGTATTAAGCAAATTTAAAAAGAAAAAAACAAAATAGCAAAAAAATAACCTCGCTAACTGCGAGGTTATTTTTTATTCCCAAACAAGATTAAGAAATCACCGTATCCTTCTTTTTCTAACTCCCCTTTCGGGATAAATCGAAGAGCTGCGGAATTAATACAGTAACGAAGTCCATTCGGTCCTGGACCATCTGGAAATACATGTCCAAGATGTGAATCTCCTTCTTTACTTCTCACTTCTGTACGTGTCATATTATGACTCACATCCATCTTTTCTTTCACACTTGCTGACATAACTGGTTTTGTAAAACTAGGCCATCCACATCCACTATCAAATTTATCTAGAGAAGTAAACAACGGCTCACCTGAAACGATGTCTACATAAAGACCTTCCTCTTTATGGTTCCAATACTCATTTCGAAATGGTGGTTCTGTACCATTTTCCTGCGTTACATAAAACTGCATCTCATTGAGTTTTTCTTTTAAATGAGCATTATCCTTTGGCCAATGTTGCTTAATAAAAGCATCTCGTCCTGAGCCTTTACGATATAACTCATAACGGAATGTATTTTTCTTATGATATCCTTGATGATATTCTTCAGCTGGATAAAATGTAGCTGCTGGCAATATTTTTGTCGCAATTGGTTTTGAAAAGCGCCCACTCTGCTCAAGTTCTTCTTTTGAGGCTTCTGCTTTTTTATGTTGTTCTTCATTATGATAAAAAATCACTGTTTCATAAGACTGTCCGCGGTCGTGGAATTGTCCTCCAATATCGGTCGGATCAATTTGTCTCCAATATATATGTAACAATTCCTCATACGGCATTTTGTTTGCATCAAATGTAATTTGTACCGCTTCATAATGTCCTGTTGTTTCTGAGCACACTTCTTTATACGTTGGGTCCTCTTTATGACCGCCTGTATAACCTGAAACAACTTGTATAATTCCCTCCATCTCTTCAAATGGAGAAACCATACACCAGAAACACCCTCCAGCAAATGTAGCCAATTCTACCTTTTCATTTACAGCCATTACTTCACCCCTATTCTATATTCTCCTTACAGTATGGCATAAGAAACATAATGTTATAAAAGAAAAAGCATCGAACATCGATGCTTTTTCTCTACTTCACTTTATTTCGTTCCAACATCCTTCTCCATTTCATCACTTGTCACATCTAGGACATCTAATAAGAAAATGAAAATTGGAATACCGATAATCAGTCCCCATACACCTAAGAAGTGCTCTGAGAAAATTAATACCATAAAAGTATAGAAAATCGGTAAATTTGTTTTTTGCGACATAAACTTCGGATTTAATACGTAACTTTCAAGCGCATGAATCACTGTTACGATAATTAAAATATAAACAACGTACATAATACCGCCAATATTGTAAGCAATCATACAAAGTGGGAATAACGAAATGATAACCCCCGCTACTGGAATTAAGCCAAGCAAGAAAATCATTAACGCTAAACCTAATAATTGCGGGAATCCTAATATCCATAATGCGATAACTGAAAGAACACAGTTAACAACAGCAATTAAAAATTGCGCTTCGATTACCTTTCCAAATGAGCGTGCAAATTTCTTTCCAAAGTACTCAATTTCAGTATAGAAAATTGCAAGCCTGCTTTCTTTAAACTTTGCAGTAAAACCAACAATACGAGATTTTTCTAGTAAGAAAAACAAACTCAAAATTAAAGAAAGTAAAACTTGAAGGCCAAATTTACCAACATTCGTAATCGATTTATACAAAATGTCTACGCCTTGTCCTACATATTTAGAAAGCTCCATATGATTGACAGCATTAACTGCATACCTAATTAGTTCACTATCTGGTGGGTTTCTTAAAAATACATTGAATTGGTAAATCAATTGTGAAATTTGTATCGTTAATACTGGTAAATATTTAAATAGCGTAATAGCAATTCCACCAATTAACATTACATATAGAAATGCTATAATAATTTTTCGATTAATAGGCATGAAATGATCTAATTTGCGGGAAATAAACTTTTGAAATCGATCCATTAAATACGTGAGAATAAACGTAATTAATATTAAATTCAACATACTTTGCAGCCCGTATAACACGAGAGCAAGTATTACTAATACGAGTAACCTCTGAAATCCTTTGCTTTGAAACAGGTTTTTTATTTGCATAATTGACGAATACTCTCTCCTGTCCTATAAACTAAAACGTTAATAAGTAGATTTCTCTCTCTTTTCTACTTTTAATTATTCATTCATATTAAGATTTTTATAAACTCATTATATGCCTACCTTAACAGGTATATAGTATCTTACTTCTTATTTTACAATACAATGACCTAATTCAAAACGTATTCTACATAGTATTAATGAAGATTTAAGGAAACTTACATTTTTTTAAATAGGTCTTACCACTACTGTAACATAAAAAGCAAGCTATCAGTAGAAATCTGTCCTACAAATAGCTTGCTTTTCTTATTTTTTAAGTAAGTTTTACTATCCAATGAATGGCATGAACATCGGGATGACAACTACTGTTACAACCCCAACTACCGTTACAGCAATACTTGCCATCGCTGCCTCTACCTCACCCATTTCAAATCCTACTGCAACTCCTAATGCATGGCCCGCTGTTCCAAGTGCTAAACCTTTTGCAATCGGATGTTTCACTCTAAATGTTTTTAAGAATAATGCTCCTAATGCGTATACGATAACTGCGTTGAAAATAACCGCAAACGATGTAATTGCAGGAATACCACCAATACTTTCTGAAATTGGTAACGCAATTGCTGTTGTTGCTGCTTGTGGTAGCATTGAATTCATTACTGCTGTATCTAAACCGATTGCTTTTGCAACAATGAACACGACAATTACTGAACAAATAGATCCAACCACGATAGCTGATAAAATTTGCCACCAATATTTTTTCAACTTATCAACTTGTTTATATAGTGGGATAGCGAATGCAATTGTTGCTGGCTCTAAGAAGAAACTAATCATTTTTCCACCAGTATTATATTCTTCAAAAGTAAAGTTACCTACTTTTAGAAAGACAATCCCTAATACCATCGCTACGAATAATGGTGTAAATAGGAAGAACCCTTTTGAATGCTTGAATAATAATGTTCCGATTCCGTATGCGATTAATGAAACGACGATTCCGAAATATGGAGTCATTGTGCTTGCCATGTTCATTACCTCCTAACAATATATAAATTCAATGGTTACGCAACCTTTCCGTGCTTGCGTCCTTTATTTACTACTTTCAATTCTTTTGTATCTTCTGTTTCTTTTTCATCTTTTCCTAAAATGAATTGTGCAAATAATCCTGTTACAGCGAGTAAAATAACTGTTGCTACAACAATTACAGTTAAAATTTGTACAAAGTATTGCCCCATTACACCAAGAGAATTAATAACTGAAATACCTGATGGGACGAAAAGGAATCCGATAATACCAGTTAAAGCTGTTCCAAGTGATTCAACTTGCTCCAATTTAATTACTTTTAAACATAATAGACTAAATAAAATAACTAACCCGATTACCGATGAAGGCATTGGAATTGGTAAATGCGTTGCAATAATATTTGAAATTAACATAATAGCTGAGAATATAAATGCTTGTGATAAGAAACTATATACTTTTTTCGTACTCATTTTGGCCACCTCTTTCGATTTGGTACCTTTATTGTATAGGATATAAACACTAAAGTAAGCGTTTACATAACGGAACGTCAAATATACAGAATCAGTTACAAATATAAAAGGATGAAATACAAAAGCTGCTTCTTAAATACGAAGCAGCTTCTTGAGTTCTTTTGCATATGTACGGCTAACAGGTACTTTCGATCCTTCTTTCATGATTAAATTATAAGTAGAATTGAACCATGGCTGAATTTCAGTAATATGATTAATATTCGCAATAAAGCTACGATGGATGCGCATGAAGCTTGCTTGTGGTAACTTCTTCTCTAAAATTACAAGTGTATCATGTGTTACATACGTTTCCCTCATTGTTTTTACTGTTACTTTCCCATCTACAAGCCCTACATATATAATGTCTTCAATATTCACAAGTACGATTGATTCTTCAATTGGTAATGCTAATTTATGCATCTCTGCTGCTACATCTGTCCCCTTTATTTCGTGCTTCGTTTCTATTTGCGCTTGTTTTTGTTTTTTATACTTCTTTAATGTTTGCACAATACGTTCTTCATCAAATGGTTTTAAAATGTAGTCTAACGCATCTACTTCAAATGCTTGCAGCGCATATTGATCATAGGCAGTAGCAAATACAATTGCAGGTGGATTTTTCATCTTCTTTAATATATTCGCGATTTCAAATCCGTTATCATCGGATAATTGAATATCTAAAAACACAATATCTGGTCTACTTTGCATTAGTTCTTCTAATGCGTCTTCCACACAATCAGCCTCACCAACTATCTCAACTTCTTTCGTTCTCTCTAATAAATACTTTAGTTCATCACGTGCTAACATTTCATCGTCAACTACTAATACTTTTAACACCCGGCTCTTCCTCCCCTACTTTTTTTGGAATAATAAAGGTAATCTCCGTCCCTTTATTTAATTCACTTTCGATATGAAGCATCGTTTCTTTCCCAAATAACCCAATAAGACGTTCATTAATATTATATAAAGCTGTTCCAGTCCCTTTCTTTGATGAAACTACCATCTTTCCTAATTGTTCTAAACGTTCTTCCTCAATTCCCTGTCCATTATCTTTTACTTCAAAGTGAACCATACCCTCTTTTTCAAAAACATGCACTTCCACTTCGCATATTGGTTGCTTCTTCGGAAAAGCATGTCGCAATGCATTTTCAACCAATAGTTGAAGAACGAATGGTGGTACTAAAGTTGTCTTTAGCTCATCCTCAATATACATCTTTACCTCATACTTATTTGGGAACCTTGCTTGTTCTAGTGATAAGTATGCCTGTACGTGGTTTAATTCTTGCTCTAGTGGAATCAATAACTGACGTGCCCCTTGCAAATTACAACGAAAATACACGCTCAGCTGTAATAATAACCTCCTTGCTTTTTCTACATCTGTTCGGCATAAAGCTGATACTGTATTAATCGCATTAAATAAAAAGTGCGGGTTAATTTGCGCTTGTAATGCTTTTATCTCCGCATCTTGAAGTAATTTACTTTGCAACTCAGCTTCTCCTAACTCTAACTGCGTGGAGAATATCTTTGCTAACCCTTCTGCCAATTCTTCTTCAACGCGACTTAACTGGTTAGAATTTTTGAAATACAGTTTTAATGTACCTATCGTATTTCCATGTGAAGTTAGTGGAATAACAATAGCGGCTTGTAAGGGACAGCTTTCATGTTGGCAATTAATAACCTCACGTGATTTCGCCTTCATTATTTGCCCTGTATGTAAAACCTCTTTTGATAAACCAGTTATTAAACTATGTGAAGGAATATGGTGATCTGATGCTAATCCAACGTGCGCTAATATTTTCTCTGTATCTGTTAAAGATACCGCATCCGTTCCTGTAAAGCGGTGAATAATTTGTGCCACATGCTTACACGATTCTTCTGTTAAACCTTGACGAAAATACGGTAACGTTTTATCAGCAATACGCAATACTTTATGAGTCTGAAGTGCTTTTGCATTCTCCTCCTGACGCAAAATAGCTTGTATCATAGAAAGTAAAATAAAACTTCCAAAACTATTTACAAGAATCATCGGTATCGCTATTGTTTTCACAACGCTAATTCCATCCTCTATAATTAATAAAATCATAACCATTTCTAAAGATACAATAAAAACACTTAAAACTGCTGAAAACTTAGGAGTAATTGTACGATTATATTTTTTGAAAATATATCCGATATAACCAGTTATAATCCCCGCTAAAATAGAAGAGATTGCGCAACTTAGCGCTGTCGTACCACCAAGCATATAACGATGAATACCAGCAATAAACCCTACTCCAACCCCTACGATAGGGCCACCAAGTAAGCCACTAATACCAACACCCATAATACGCGTATTCGCAATTGTACTTGACGAAGAAACACCTTGTAACCAATTTTCATTCATAATCGTATTTCCTGCTATTTCAATCCCAGTGTAATTGCTTACAATTGTAAATACCGAAAAAATACAAATAAGCTTAAGCTTATCTACATAGCCGTCCTGTTTATGAAGGAGGCGCCTGAAAGTTTTAATATGAGAGAGTAAAAATCCTAAAATAACTATAAGTCCGACTCGTTCAATCATCATGAGTACTAAATTTAGCATCTTTGATTCATTCCTTTTTATTTAGTTAGTTTTATTATGGGAAAATAATGAAGTCGGCGTCAAGAAGAACGAAATGTTTTTTGAAATATTTTACACATAATAATTTCCTCTTTATTTGACAATACAATAGAAGAGTGCTAAAAATAAAGTAATATAATACAGTCCTTTAACCCAACCCCGTGAGGTTGAGAAGGAAGTCGGAATACAATATACGTATGTTCTTTTCTTGGGGATACGTATGCTTTTTTGGCCTTCTCATCATATCAGGTGAGAAGGCCTTTTGTTATTCTTCCATAGCGACTGTAGAAAATAAGGAGGAGTAATAATGAACGTCACTACTGATGTACAACAAATAACAGAGGAGACGAAAGCGAAAAGATATAAAACATTATTTGGTTCTGCGCTAGGATATGCAGCAGAAGGTTTAGATATGTTGCTATTATCTTTCGTACTTGTCTATATTTTAAAAGAGTTTCACTTAAGTCCTGTTGAAGGTGGAAACTTAACATTAGCTACCACAATAGGGATGTTAATTGGTTCTTATTTATTTGGATTTATTGCTGATTTATTTGGACGTATTCGTACAATGGCCTTCACAATCTTACTGTTTTCACTAGCAACCGCACTCATTTATTTCGCAACAGACTACTGGCAATTATTAATTCTTCGCTTTTTAGTTGGAATGGGAGTTGGTGGTGAATTCGGAATCGGAATGGCCATTGTAACAGAAACATGGTCTAAAGAAATGCGCGCTAAAGCGACATCTGTTGTTGCACTTGGATGGCAATTCGGTGTACTGGTTGCTTCACTCCTTCCAGCATTTATTGTCCCGCATTTTGGATGGAGAGCCGTTTTCTTATTTGGATTAATTCCAGCTTTACTAGCTGTCTATGTCCGTAAAAGTTTAAGTGAACCGAAAATATGGGAGCAAAAACAACGCTACAAAAAAGAACTATTGCAAAAAGAAGCTGCAGATAAATTAACACCTACTGAAGCAGAACAACTAAAACATATAAAAAAATTCCCACTTCGAAAGTTATTTGCCAGTAAAAAAGTAACAATCACAACAATCGGTCTTATTATTATGTCATTTATCCAGAACTTCGGATATTACGGAATCTTCACATGGATGCCAACTATTTTAGCAAATAAATATAACTATACATTAGCAAAAGCAAGTGGCTGGATGTTCATTTCTACCATCGGTATGCTAATTGGAATTGCAACCTTTGGTATTCTAGCTGATAAAATTGGTCGTCGTAAAACTTTTGCAATTTATTATATTGGCGGTACAGTATACTGTCTCATTTACTTCTTCTTATTCACAGATTCAACATTATTATTATGGGGAAGTGCATTGCTTGGATTCTTTGCAAATGGAATGATGGGAGGATTTGGGGCAATTTTAGCTGAAAACTATCCTGCTGAAGCTCGCTCTACCGCAGAAAACTTTATTTTCGGTACAGGACGTGGATTAGCTGGATTTGGGCCTGTTATTATCGGCTTACTCGCTACAGGTGGCAACCTACTTGGAGCATTGTCCCTAATTTTTATCATCTACCCAATCGGGTTAATTACAATGCTACTATGTGTACCAGAAACAAAGGGAAAAGTATTAGATTAAACGTAAAAGAGGAAGCATCTCATTTAAGATGCTTCCTCTTTTACGTTTTTATTTATTTTGATTTACTAGCCTTCTGAAATAAGAATGCAGTTTTATCTTCTTCTTTTACAATACCTTGTTTTAATGCTAATTCTCCCGCAACTTTAGGCGCTAACCATAGCATCGGGAATAACAAAATTGATACCGGAACTGCCGTCACTACGATAAACGATTGTAGCGCATTAATACTTCCTTCACCCATATATAAAAGAATTGCTGCAACTGCTCCCATAATAAGCGACCAAAAAATTCGCAAACTAATTCTAGGATCTCCGTCTCCAGTCACTGCCATTGAAATGGAATACGCCATTGAATCTCCTGTTGTCACTACAAATAAAATTGTTAATAAAAGAAATGCTGGTCCAATAATATTAGAAAGTGGCAATTGTCCTGTAATTGCAATCATAGCTGCCGGCATACCAGATTCACTTAATGCGTCCGAGATAGAACCAGGATTCATTAACTCATAAAACACACCTGATCCACCTAATATAGTAAACCAAAACGTTGTAATAATAGGTGCGATAATTCCAATTGCAACGATGATTTCTCGAATCGTTCTCCCTCTTGAAATTCGACTCACTAAAATTGCCATCATTGGTCCATATCCAATAAACCATCCCCAGAAAAAGATTGTCCAAGATCCTAACCAACTTGTATCACCACGGTATGTGCTCATCGGTATAAACTCACTTACATAAAATCCAAACGAAGAAACAAACGAATCAATAATAAATCCACCTGGCCCAAATAGTAATATGAATGCCATTAACAAAATTGCTAATCTAACATTTAAATTACTTATAATTTGAATCCCTTTATCAATACCTGTTACTGCCGATATGGTAGACACGGCCACTACACAAACAATAATTGCCAATTGAGTAGTAAATACATCAGAAATTCCAAATAATTCTTGTAACCCATAACTTGCTTGTAAACCTAAAAATCCAATTGGGCCAATTGTACCTGCAGCTACTGCAATAATTGCAGCTGCATCAATTATCGTTCCAAGTAGGCTCTTTCTTAATTTTTCCCCAAAAATAGGATATAAAAGCGTTCGAGGTTTTAGCGGCATACCTTTATGATAATGTCCATACATCATAACTACCGCACTAATTGTACCTAAAATCGTCCATGCTAAAAATCCCCAATGCATATAACTTTGTGCTAAAGCAGGCATAACTGCTTCTTTCGTTCCAGCAGATATACCATCATGTATTGGTGGCACCGTCATCAAATGGTACATTGGCTCTGCTGCTGCCCAAAAAACGCCACCTCCGGCAAGTAATGTAGACATAATAATAGCAAGCCATTTTGCCGTACTAATCTCAGGTTTTTCTAATCCCCCAAGTTTAACTCTCCCATATTTGGAGAACGCCATACACATCGCAACAATAAATGTACCTAATAATAAAACTTGCCAGAAGGCACCAAAATATTTAATTGAAAAAGCGAAACTGTTATTAATCGCACTCTCTACATAATCCTTGTTCAAAAAAACTGCAATTACAAATAATAAAAGTGAACCACCGCTAATAATAAATACAGGCCAATCAGTTTTTCGACTCTTCATCCTCATTTACACTTCCTCCTTCCTCAGCAATCTAAAAAAACAACTCTATTATGTTTTATTGTTTAAACCCAAAACACAATAATTATATATGCATAACATTTTATCGACTTCCCACATACTTATGTTGTCCCTAAAAATATGCCAAATCCCTTATTAAAAAGAAAAAATCTCTTTCTCTTACATAAAAAAGCAAAACAAAAGACCTTATATTTCTATAAGGTCTTCGAAACAGAAATTTGATTATAACATAAGGAACTCCTTGGTTCAAAAATCCTCTTCCAAAAATAACCGAGAGTAAAGGCTTCCATTTGCTACATAACAGTAATTAAAAAAAATATATTTTGCAGAAAAAAACTGCACTAAATATTATTTATGAAAGAAATTTGGCTTCAAAATTTCTTTCGGATACGGTTTATGATAAATATGAGTGGTAGCTGGAGATAATGGTGGAATAAGCCACACCCAATTACCTGTTACAACACGACCACAAGCAGCTTCTTGCTTCTCAAATTGCTGAAATTGTTGTGCAGCAGTATGATGATCAACAATACTAACTCCTTGTTTTTTAAAAGAGTGTAGTACGGCAATATTCAACTCAATTAGCGCCTTATCCTTCCATAACGTACCGTTTCTCGATGTATTTAAATCCATCATCTCCGCAACAGCCGGAAGTAAATTATAACGATCATGATCCGCTAAGTTGCGCGCCCCAATTTCTGTTCCCATATACCATCCATTGAACGGAGCGGCTGTATAAGAAATACCGCCAATTTCTAAGCGCATATCTGAAATCATTGGAACCCCATACCATTTTGCTCCAAGTGATGAAATAGGGTATTCTGGGTGTTCAATTGGCACT
Organism: Bacillus sp. MYb78; assembly: GCF_002975115.1. Classification (NCBI taxonomy): domain Bacteria; kingdom Bacillati; phylum Bacillota; class Bacilli; order Caryophanales; family Bacillaceae; genus Bacillus; species Bacillus sp. MYb78. The sequence goes on along the minus strand of NZ_PCOB01000007.1, from coordinate 22,190 downwards.
TCTTTGACTTCTTTCCTCGGAATTTCTTTATATGTAGGCGCCTTCCCGTTTATAGAAAATACAAGTGGCAATACATCGAAATTCGTACCTTCTCCTTGCCAGCCAAGCTCCTGACAAAAGTCCGTAAATGTAGCGGAATGCGAGTCACCGATCACTCCCATTTCTGTTTTATATCCTGCATATCGAATCAATTGGTGATTATAAATTCGTATATTATTTTCCTCACCTTGATATTGCTTAAAAATCGTAATAGTTGGTTTAACTTTCCCGTCGTTCGTTGCATATTTAATATGATGAATTAATGCATTATATACACCCTCTTCATCATTTACTTCGCGCGCATCTAATATGTGCATCTTACTCCAAAATAGTCTTCCAATACATCTATTACTGTTACGCCATGCCATTCGTGAACCATGAACAAGTTCTTCAAATGTATGCTCATATGTCCCTGTCTTCTCTATCTCAATTTGAATTTCTTTTATACGTTCTTCTATCAATTGTTCTTTATGAAGCTCCTTATAACAAATCGTAATAAAATTACTTGCTTCCTCTATTAATTGTTTCGTTTTACTCATAAACAATCTCCTTCTATTTCAACAAAACCTTGCTACTTTACAGTATAAGCAAAAAGGATAGGAGTCACAAATGAAATTGAGAGTGTTACTTTTATTGTAATATTTTTCAGAAAATTAACAGACTTACTATTGACTTATATGAAAAATGGGTGTATTTTTGACTCAGGTAAAGTATTTTTACCTAGACCAACTTTTTTAAATAGAAAGGAGGTAATGTTATGTCTTCATTTCAATTGCCAAAGCTTTCATATGACTATGATGAACTAGAGCCACATATCGATAGCAATACACTTTCCATTCATCATGGAAAGCACCATGCGACATACGTAAACAATTTAAATGCTACTTTAGAAAATTATACTGAATTACATAATAAATCTTTAGAAGAATTGCTATGTAATTTAGATGCTTTACCGAAGGAAATTGTTACAGCTGTAAGAAATAACGGTGGTGGTCACTATTGTCATAGTCTTTTTTGGGAAGTGATGAGCCCACGAGGTGGCGGTGAGCCTAATGGAGACGTTGCAAAAGTAATTGATTATTATTTCAATACCTTTGACAACTTAAAAGATCAACTTTCCAAAGCAGCTATTAGTCGTTTTGGAAGTGGCTATGGATGGCTTGTTCTTGACGGTGAGGAACTCTCTGTTATGAGTACACCAAATCAAGATACGCCTTTGCAAGAAGGGAAAATCCCCTTACTCGTAATTGATGTATGGGAACATGCTTATTATTTAAAGTATCAAAATCGGCGCCCAGAGTTTGTTACCAATTGGTGGCATACAGTAAACTGGGACCAAGTAAACGAGAAGTATTTACAAGCAATTCAATCACAAAAACATTAGTCGTATGTATAAGGTAAATTTGGTAATGTAAAATCAGTATTGTCGAAATCCTCCAGAATCCCCCGGATTGCCACCGGGGGATTTATGATTACTTCATTGTATTTATATAATGTTTTAAAACATTTTTCATTTCTAGTTTCAGCTCTCGGAACAAAAATCCAAATTTACGAGCCTTTCCATTATGTAACGTACAGTTAGTTACCTCATTATAAGGAGCTATATTTTCTCCAGCTTCCTGGACGAGTGCTTTTATTCCCGTCTTCTCTTCTATGAAATGAATAGTTTCTTCCGTAGAAACTACCCCGTTACTACAGGCGTTAATTGGTCCTTTCACATTTTCCATTCCGCACCAAGCTAGAAACTCTCCTGCCTCTTTTTCATGTATAAATGACAAAATTCCATCTACATGATCCACAACGATAGGTTTTTGGTTCACAACACATTCAACGTAAAATTGTAACCTTTTCGTATAGTCATTTTCTCCAATAACAACTGGAAAACGCACTGCAACGACTGGGAATGTTGCATATTGAAATAAAACCGCTTCGGCTAATCGCTTTCCTTCACTATAATTAAAATCATTTCTATCTCCATATGTAATTGCATATTCGTATGGATTAAAGTCCTCTTCTAACAAACTTAATGCAGGTTCATAGACAGCCATTGAAGATGTCATAATATACTTCTTCGTTTTTCCTTTCAAAACTTCACATACCATTTTCGCTGCATTTGAACTATAGCATAAATTATCGTATACAATATCATAACTTTTTCCTTCTAGACGCTCTTCTAGTAGCTTTCTATCTTCTCTATCGACAATTATTCTTTTTACTGCGCTACCAAAAGAATCTTCAGTAACTCCCCTTGTGGCAATTGTTACATCGTGTCCAGCTTGCAAAAGGTACTCTACTAAATGTTTACCAAAAAACCTTGTTCCTCCTAGCACCAACACTTTCTTCAATTTCATCATCCCCATTTTCATGATTTATGAGATACCACCTCTTTTATTATAAAACGCTAATATATAAAAAAGCATGAAATCAGTTTAACGATTCCATGCTTTTCTACAGAAAATATATTAACGTACTCGATATTTATAAATACAATAACAGAAGTACAAAATAGAAATTACTGATACATAAACCCATAGTTCATATACAAATCCCTCTCCCCACACTCCCATAAAATAAAAGAGTGAAGGTAAAGTCAATGTTACCCATGATTGTACGAAGGCAATCCTTCCAAGATATTGATTAATGTTCTTCTTTTGTGTATTTAATACAAAGAATAAATACCAAAGTAATGCCCACATAAACCACGTTAACGCATTAACAACATCATGGAATTGAACAAATGAAACAACCATATAGAATAAGGCTATAATTGCTACCCAAATACAAAACCATCCTAGACCACTACTATCCATTCCTTTTATAAAAGTAACACCTACATATAAATAAGTTAATCCAAATAAGAAAGTAGCCGCATATGAATACACTGTCCAATTGCTTTGGTCAGAAATCATGATCAAATAAAACGGAATAATAATTTGTAGTGCACCCACAAATAAATTAAAAACACCCGCACTTTTCATCTCTGCTTTCCCTAATATAACAAGACTATTTAAAAATAAAGCTGCCCCTGAAAGTAATAATCCTATATAACCCATATATATTCGTGTGAAAATCTTTACCTTTCACACTTTTAACCTCCCCACACTATAAAGTGATACTGATATTATTTTTCTTCCCATTTAAAACTACATACATAATTTTTCATCTGAATAAGTCAGACCTCCTACCTCAAAAAAGAAGAAACTTAAAACGCTTTCAATAATAAATAATCCTATCAAAACATGAAATAGGATTCCTTGATTATAAACGGACTCTAGCAATGATACAAGTGTTGGAATACTTTTCAATAATACGCTTTCAATTCCCATGAAAAATTAACAAAATAATACATTCCTCTATCTCATTCTACTAGCTTCTAGCATAAGATATTGTAAAATCATATCATTTAAAACAGCAAACGTTCTTTTCTAAATTAGCTAATAAACTTAATGGAAAATGAATAAAAAAAAATGACCTATCGCTTTTATGCAAAGGTCATTTTTTTATTCATCATTAAACTTCTAAATAGCCATTTTTATTATTTGATTGCCATTTCCAAGAATCTGCACACATTTCTTCTAATCCACGTGTTGCCTCCCAGCCTAATTCACGCTTTGCTTTCGATGCATCAGCAAAACATACTGCCACATCACCTGGGCGACGTTCTGTGATCTTATAAGGGACTTTCTTGCCCGAAACTTTTTCAAATGCTTCAACCATCTCTAGTACACTATAACCCGTACCTGTGCCTAAATTATAAGCATCTACTCCTGTTGTACTCAGTACTTTCTCAAGCGCCTTGACGTGACCACTTGCTAAGTCTACAACATGAATGTAATCACGGACTCCCGTTCCATCTTTCGTTGGATAGTCATTTCCAAATACGCTTAACTCTTTTAACTTACCTACTGCTACTTGCGTTACATATGGCATTAAGTTATTTGGAATTCCATTCGGATCTTCTCCGATACGCCCACTTTCGTGTGCACCAAATGGATTGAAATAGCGAAGTAATGCGATACTCCATTCTGCATCTGCAAATGCTACATCACGCATAATTTGCTCAATCATTAATTTCGTTTGACCGTATGGATTTGTTGCACTTAATGGAAACTCCTCCGTAATCGGTGACGTTTCCGGGATACCATATACCGTTGCAGATGAACTAAAGATCATCTTCTTTACATTATGTTTCTGCATTACTTCACATAATACTAACGTGCTTGTAATGTTGTTATGATAATATGTTAATGGAATCGCTACTGACTCCCCTACAGCCTTAAAGCCTGCAAAGTGAATAACAGCTTCAATTGCATTTTCTTCAAAAACTACGTCAAGCGCTTCTCGATTTAAAACGTCTTCTTTATAAAACTTAAATTGTTTTCCTGTTATTTCTTTCACTCGATTTATAGATTCTATCGAGCTATTCGAAAGATTATCCACTACTATAATTTCGTAACCGCTATTTAGTAATTCTACACATGTATGACTACCAATATACCCTGCTCCACCTGTTACAAGTATTGCCATAATTATAGTCCTCCATATTTCATTCATTATAAACTTCTCAAAGTATATCACATATTTCTTATCCTATGTTTAATATGCGAACACAGAAACTTACATTTTATCCCATAATAATTTTATAACATATACGATTCTAATCAGGTAATAAAAAAACGCCACATAATAAAAATTATGTGGCGTTTTTTTATTAAATTACGTAACAATATACACTTAGAAAATGCGCAAGACTACCTAGTAATACAAAAACATGAAAAATTTCATGATGTCCCATATATTTAAACTCTAACCATTTTGGCTTTGTTCCATAAATAAATCCACCAATTGTATAAAAAATGCCACCAAGTACTAAGAAAACAATGCCTCCTGTACTTAAATTCTCAGCTAGCGGCGCAAAGAATAAAACAATTAACCAACCCATCGTAATATAAATTGCTGTCGATAACCATCTTGGACAATTAAACCAAAACATTTTAAACACAATGCCACAAATCGCAGTTGCATAGACTAAACAAAATAATAGCAAACCACTTGCTGAATTTAATGTAATTAAGCAAAAGGGTGCATATGTACCTGCAATTAATATAAAAATCATAGAATGATCTAGCTTCCTAAAGAAGTAAATAACACGTTCATTGGCCACAACACTATGATACACAGCTGATGCCGTATAAAGGACCATCATCCCAATACCAAACAAAATAACAGCTGTAATTGCAGCAAATGATGGCATCTTAATAGAAACTTTCACAAGCATAGCTAATAATGCAACAAATGACAATATCGCTCCACCCAAGTGAGTAAATGCATTAACTGGTTCTCTTACATAAGCATTCATAATAACACCCCTTATATAATTACATGTAGTTTTAATAACTACATGTAATTATATACACATTTCATTTTAAGGTCAACATTTACAATTCATTTGTTTCGTAATACCATATTTAAAGATATATTAAACATTAAGTTCCACTAAGTTATAAAAGTGAGGGATCCTACGTGGAAAATATAAATGAATTACTTGAAACATTACATTTAGAAAAAAATATTAAACTTGAGGATATTCCAAATGTTGACTTATATGTAGACCAAGTTGTCCAACTATTTGAGAATACTTATGCAGATACAACAAGAACTGACGATGAAAAAGTATTAACAAAAACGATGATTAATAATTACGCAAAAGGGAAACTATTCATCCCTATCAAAAATAAAAAGTATTCAAAAGAGCATATGATTTTAATTAGCTTAATTTATCAATTAAAAGGCGCTCTCTCCATTAATGACATAAAGAGTTCATTAGAAAATATAAATAACTCCTTATTAAACGATGATACATTCGATTTAAATACGGTATATAAAAATTATCTTGCTCTTACTGAAACCAATGTCGAAAGCTTTAAACAAGACGTAAATAACCGTGTTGCTGAAGTAAATGAAATCTCTTCCTTAGAAGATACAAAGCTCGAAAAATTTCTACTATTAACATCCTTCGTGACTATGAGTAATATGTATAGACGTTTAGCAGAGCAACTAGTTGATGATTTGAAAGAATCATAAATAAAAAACTATCCACCTATTAGAGTGGATAGTTTTTTATTTACTTAATTGCCTCATGAACTTTTAATTGTTTCCCTTTAATCGTTGTAGTCTTCATGACTTTCAAGACAAGCGGTCCTTTTCCATTTAATATTTCAACGTAAGAAACGTTATCTTGTATCGTAATAATGCCTATATCTTCTGCTGTAACACCTTTAATTTTAGCAATTGTACCGACGAAATCTACCGCCCTAATTTTCTTTTTCTTCCCGCCATTAAAGTACAGCTTCATAATGCCTTTGTTTATGTCCGCATTTTTATCTTTCTTTATAATTGGTTTAGCATGTATCTTTTCTTCAAATGCAGCTTTCTCTTTCATAACTTCTTCTTTTGAAGGTCCAATTGCCTTTGGAATTTCAAAGCCAATATATTCCTCAATCTCTTCTAAAAATCTATTTTCATATGGTGTTATAAATGTAATAGCTTTTCCACTATTTCCAGCTCGTCCCGTTCTTCCAGTACGATGTACATAGCTTTCTTTTTCAAGTGGAATATCATAATTAATAACATGTGTAATATTATCAATATCAATTCCTCTCGCAGCTACGTCTGTTGCTACTAAATAACGGAATTTTCCTTTTCTAAAATCATCCATGACTTCAAAACGATCTTCTTGTACCATACCACCATGTATTTTGTCGCAAGGATAATTAGCTCGGTTTAACTGTCTATATACATGATCTACATTTTCTTGTGTACGGCAGAAAATAATACAACTATCAGGATTCTCAATCGTTGTTACATCTTTAAGTAGTGAAAGCTTCTCGTCTTCTATCACCTCAAAAAGAGTATGTTCAATTTTATCCGTCGTAATCCCAGCTGCTTTAATTTCAATATGAGTTGGTGAATTCATATATGTACGAGACAATTTTTCAACATCTTCTGGAAGTGTTGCTGAAAATAACATTGTCATTCTTTTTATAGGTAATTCATCAATAATTGCCTCTACTTGATCGATAAAGCCCATATTTAGCATCTCATCTGCTTCATCAATAACTAAATACTTCAAACACTCTAAAGAAAGGGTACCCTTTTCAATATGATCCAACACACGACCAGGGGTCCCAACTACAATATGTGTCTTTTGCTTTAATTCTAATTTTTGACGTGCAAATGGAGATTTCCCATAAACTGCCGCAGCCTTAATCCTTTTGAATCGACCTATATTCGTAATATCTTCTTTTACTTGTACCGCAAGCTCTCTCGTTGGTGTTAAAACTAATGCTTGTGGTTTATTCTCTTCCCACTCCACCATTTCACAAAGTGGAATACCAAATGAAGCTGTTTTTCCACTTCCAGTCTGAGATTTCACGACAAGGTCTTTCTTTTGCAATGCAACTGGAATAACCTCTCCTTGTACTTCTGTTGGATGATCATATCCTAATCCAGTAAGTGCCCTTACAATTTCCTTACTTAATTTATAATCAGAAAAACTTTTTTTACTCATATATTAACCTCATTTTATTCTATATTATTTTCTTTTTTATCTTTTATATGCGTTACTATCACTTTACTTATTATACTTGAAACCTCACATAAAAAGGTGAATCATGCCAGATTCATCTTTTTATATAGAAATAAACCTTTTCATTTCATATATTGTTCAACTAATTGATCACATCTTTTACTCGTATTGTTAGCATTAACCTTTTCATAGTATCCTCTAGCCCTCCCCAAAGGTAAAAAGCACATATACACCCTGTGGAATTATCTCAATTTTCCCACCTTTTATAAAACGAACAATATAAATGAAAATACATTTTAAATTCGTTTTTAACGTCATTTCTCATATATATAATCTGTTTTTCAAAAAAATGTTAAGAAATCCTTTGACTTCTTAATAAAAATAATGTAAATTATCCTATGGACGAACATTTTTAATTAATAAAAATAAAATATTCGTATTTTAGGGGTGTAAATGATGGAAAACGTATTCGACTATGAAGATATTCAATTAATTCCTGCAAAATGCATTGTAAATAGCCGCTCTGAATGTGATACAACTGTCACTTTAGGAAAACATAAATTTAAATTACCTGTCGTGCCTGCAAATATGCAAACGATTATTGATGAAAGAATCGCAACTTATTTAGCTGAAAACAATTACTTCTATATTATGCATCGTTTCCAACCAGAGAAACGAATCTCATTCATTAGAGATATGCAATCACGTGGATTAATCGCTTCTATCAGCGTTGGTGTAAAAGAGGACGAATATGAATTCGTACAACAATTAGCTGCTGAGCACCTTACACCTGAATATATCACGATTGATATCGCACACGGTCATTCTAATGCTGTGATTAACATGATTCAACATATTAAAAAACATTTACCAGAGAGCTTCGTTATCGCTGGAAACGTTGGAACTCCCGAAGCGGTAAGAGAATTAGAAAATGCTGGTGCCGATGCAACAAAAGTTGGTATTGGACCTGGTAAAGTTTGTATTACTAAAATTAAAACAGGCTTCGGAACTGGTGGTTGGCAGCTAGCTGCACTTCGTTGGTGTGCAAAAGCTGCAAGTAAGCCAATTATCGCTGATGGTGGTATTCGTACACACGGCGACGTAGCTAAATCTATTCGATTTGGGGCAACTATGGTCATGATCGGTTCTCTATTCGCTGGTCACGAAGAGTCTCCAGGGGAAACAATTGAAAGAGATGGCAAACTTTATAAAGAATACTTCGGTTCTGCTTCTGAATTCCAAAAGGGTGAGAAGAAAAACGTTGAAGGTAAGAAAATGTTCGTTGAGCATAAAGGTTCTTTAGAAGATACGTTAATCGAAATGGAACAAGATCTTCAATCTTCTATCTCTTACGCTGGTGGAACAAAACTAGATGCTATTCGTACTGTAGATTATGTTGTCGTGAAAAACTCGATTTTCAATGGTGACAAAGTATATTAATTCTTAAATTTAAAAAGAAGGAGAAGCATTTCTATGCTTCTCCTTCTTTTTCATATATAAAAATGTTAAATATTTTTATTTTACTGAATTTTCTAGTATCATATTTTTAGATGCTTTTAATAAGGAGGATATAAGACATGAAAACTATAATTGAGAATCGTCTTGTTCGTGCGAAAGTACCTAACGAACTAAAATGGGATTTGTCTGATTTGTATAAGTCCAATGATGAGTGGCATACCGCATTAAACATATTAGAAAATGATATACAGAAACTTGATGCATTTAAAGGACGTTTACATACTAACTCCACAACTTTATTAAATTGCCTACTTTTAGAAGAAGAGCTTTTAATGAAGTTAACAAAACTGTACTCATATGCAAATTTAAAAGAATCTACTGATCGTACAAATCCAGTTATTCAAGCGAACTCTTCCAAAATTTCTGCTTTATGGACGAAAGTACATACTGCACTATCCTTTATTCATAATGAAATCCTCTCATTCGACGAAGGAACAATTGAAAAATATTTAACTGAAGAAACAAAACTCGAACCTTTCCGTAAGTCGTTACTAGAAATACTCAAAAAAAGGCAGCACACACTCTCTCCTGAAACAGAAGAAACACTTGCTGCACTTGGCGAAGTTCATAGTTCTCCATACAAAATTTACGGCATGACTAAATTGGCAGATATGGATTTCACTTCTATACAAGACGAACAAGGAAACGAACTCCCTGTTTCTTTCGCATTATTTGAAAGCAAATATGAATTTTCTCCAAGCGCATACATACGTAGAAAAGCATACTCATCATTTGTTTCCACCTTGAAACGATATAAAAATACAGTTGCGACGACATATGCTACTGAAGTAAAAAAACAAGTAACACTTTCTCGTTTACGTAAATATGAATCCGTTACCCATATGCTATTAGAACCACAAAAGGTTCCACTTGAAATGTATAACAACCAACTTGATATTATTTATAAAGAATTAGCACCTCATATGCGCCGTTTTGCAGATTTAAAAAAGAAAGTATTAGGACTCGATCAAATGCTTTTCTGCGACTTACATGCACCTTTAGATCCCGAATTTAATCCAACGATTACTTATGAAGAAGCAGCCACGCTCATTCAAGATTCTTTAAAAGTATTAGGCGATGAATATAGTTCCATAATCGAAAAAGGATTCAAAGAAAGATGGGTAGATCTTGCAGATAACGTAGGCAAATCAACAGGGGCATTTTGCTCAAGTCCATACGGCTCTCATCCCTATATTTTAATTACATGGCAAAATACGATGCGTGGATGCTTCACATTAGCACATGAATTTGGACATGCTGGTCATTTCTATTTAGCAAATAAAAACCAACGTATCATGAACGTACGCCCATCTATGTACTTTGTTGAAGCACCATCAACTATGAATGAATTACTATTAGCTCAGTATATACTAGCGACTACTGACGATAAGAGGATGCACAGATGGGTCATTCTACAACTACTCGGCACATATTATCACAACTTTGTTACCCATTTACTTGAGGGTGAATACCAACGTAGAGTATATGCTCTAGCAGAAGGAGGACAGGCCCTTACAGCTACAACTTTAACTGAAATTAAAACAAATGTCCTTTCGACATTCTGGGGAGATTCTGTAGAAATCGATGAAGGTGCGGGCTTAACTTGGATGCGTCAGCCTCATTATTATATGGGTCTATATTCTTACACATATTCCGCAGGCCTCACTGCATCTACTGCAGTAGCTCAAATGATTAAAGATGAAGGACAACCTGCTATTGATCGTTGGTTAGATGTGCTTCGCGCTGGTGGTACAATGAAACCACTTGAACTAATGAAACATGCCGGAATAGATATGTCAAAACCAGATGCAATCCGTCAAGCTGTTTCTTACGTTGGTTCATTAATTGATGAATTAGAGCATTCTTATCAAGAATAAAAAATAAGCCCTCGCTTTATGAGGGCTTATTTCATATTTACTTCCCAAACCTTTTACGATATCCACATTTCCTACAAAGCTCTTCAACCGCAACTCTTTTGGAAAATCCATCGACAATGTTTGTTGCTCTTTCACCTTCTATAATGTTAGAAAATGAATCATTATTAATATTTCCAAGGTTAATAATCCCTTCACCATCTAAACAACAAGGAATAACCGTCCCATTCGCTAAAATCCCTGCTTGATTACGAAGTCCATGACAGAATCCTTTCCCATCATCCTCTTCTTCATGTAATGCTGGCCACTGGAATTCATAGTCTTGATTAATAAAGACACGTTCTGCAATTTTTATACCTTTTCCTGGTGTAAGCTTCTCTTCAATCTGATAAGATAGATCAAATTCATTTTCAATTATGGATAATAACTCCCTATTTTTCTGAATTTCAGCATTTGTTTTATTATCCTGAGTTAAATTCCATAACCTTAACGATACAATTAAATCTGATTGACTTGTCGCTTCCCTAATGAAGGAAAGTATACTCCTTACATAGCCCTCTTTATCTTGCGAACCTGGGTGTCCATCAAAACTATGCAGTGAAAAATTCATTTGTCTTAACGCGGGCTTATTTAACAGCCTATGCCTTCTCTTATTAATTAACGTTCCGTTCGTTGTAATATTAACTTTAAACCCTTTTTCATGACTTAAGTCTAATAGTTGATCTATTTTCGGATGGAGCAACGGCTCACCCTTCACGTGCAAATAAATGTAGTCTGTGTGAGGTTTAATTTGGTCTAATCTTTTAGCAAAATCCTCTACAGAAATGAATTGCTTCTGCCTTTCCGTCGGCGGACAAAAGCTACACGCAAGATTACATACACTCGTAATCTCCAAGTAAAACTTCTTAAACTTCTTCACCTTTAATTCCTCACTTCTCTAACTACTTATACTTTTTCCTCTTCATATTACAGCATATTTTTATGGAAATAGAAACATACTTATTTTAGGAAATCTACATACCATCTAATAATATTTAAAAGACCATCGGTAATTTTTGTCCAATGGTCTTTTTATCCTTTTTATATGCAAAGAATAAATTTATTTATGATACGGTTCATCATAACTATTCTAAATAAGCTTATTTTTTATTATTTTCATAATTAAATTTAACAAAAAAGGTAGTGCCTTCCGATCCTGTTTGAATTTCTATTTTTGCATTATGGCGGGCAGCAATGGCATAACATACACCTAATCCCAATCCAGTTCCATTATGTTTGGTCGTGTAAAATGGCGTACCCAGTTTCTCTAATACTTCAGGCCTGATACCTTGTCCTTGATCCTGCACTGCAAGCACCACACAATTTTGACCTTCCTTGTAGGTGCTAATGGTTAGAACTTTCCCTGTACTCATCGCTTCTAAGCCATTACGATATAGATTCATTAATAATTGCCGTATCTCATTACGATTTAAAAGTAATTTCGGAATGTCATTTGTATCGAATTGAATATATTTATTTTGATTATACGTATCAATCTTTATTAAAGGAATAATATCGCGGATAAGTGAATTTAAATCTAACATCTGCAAATCCAATTTCCTTGTATTACCCATTGAGAGAAATTCAGTAATAATAGAATTGGCACGGTTAAGTTCTTCAATCATTAAATGAAAGTACTTATTATGTTTCTCATAGGTATTCTCTTCTTTTAATAACTGCAAAAATCCTAGTACCGTTGTCATTGGATTTCTAATTTCATGGCTGATACCTGCTGCCATTTGCCCTATTAAATCAATGTTAGATAATCTTTTCAATTCCTGTTCATATTTCTTTTTTTCCGTTATGTTTTTAAAAATACAACAAATACCATCATCATACGGGTATGCAATAACTTCGTGCCAATATTCATCTGCAGTAGAAAGAAATTCGAAATGAACTGTAGTTCGTTCTGACATCGCACGATGAAATTCCTTATACATAACTGTGTCGATATCACTCGGGAAAACATCCCATATATTCTTTCCTAATACATCTTTTGCTGTTTTTCTTTGCGGAAAATATTGGTGCTTATTTACGTACGTAAATTCCCATTTATTATTTAAAGTAAAGAATCCATCCGTAATACATTCAATCACACTTGTAACTTTTTCATTAGCAGCAGCTAGCTCTCCCGTTCGCTCTTCCACTATACTTTCTAGTTTATCCATATATAACAAATTTGAAAACGTAGGGGCTGTGGCATCAACGATAGATTTTGCTAGTTGAATTTGAGAATTATCGTAATTGTGAGCTTTTCCTTCTTTCCCAACGACGATTACCCCTAATACTTCTCCCATTGAAATCAATGGGATCATCAATAAATCCTTACTATCTATATTTTTTGTTTGAATAACTTCTTGGATCTTGGCTTCATAACTTTTCTCTGTCCAATCAGCTTCTGTCCAATCACAGCCCTTACTTAATTTCGTTGTTTTAATCGTTGTTTTGTCTAGCGGATCTAGAAGATGGGCAGTCATATTTTTACTCTCTAAAATCTGTTCTAAGTAAAAAAAGCATTTATCAAAACTCTCCTGTATCGAGGAACACATTGATAAATCACGGGTAACATTTAATAACAGCTGCTTCTCAACAATAAGGTCTTCCTTTTGTGTTAAATTATTTGCGTTTTGAATTGCGACCGCGGCCATATTTACATAAGCTTCAACACTTTGAATTTCTGAATCTGTTAAGTTCATCGGAATCCCATAATCAAATAAAAAAACCAGACCAAATAACTCTTGCCTAAATGAGATAGGCAGAGCTAATAAGGACTTAATTTTAAACGCATCAACTGGTCTCGGATCTGGTCGATGATCCTTTGAGGTATCAGGAATATAGATGGTTTTTTTCGTTTCAATAACTTCTTTTGCCAGTAAGTCTATTTCAGGATCCACTACCTGAGTATCGAGTGTTACGCCATTTATGGTCTCTGGTTTTCCTGCAAACCCTCTAAATGTTCCATCTTCCTGGGGTAAATAAATTCCAACAGCATCGCACCTAACAATCTCCTCTGATATCGCCATTGTCACACGCTGCAATACTTCACGTAGTTCTAATTTCGTATTTATTATTTTTGTTATATTCGCGAGCCTAGAATATCTCGTCTGATCACTTACCATTCACATAGCCTCCAGTTATAGGCATAATAAAATAAATATGATAATATCAGCGTCTTACCTTTGTTTTACATAGAATATTTTACTTATGATACGGTTCCCCACGATTAATCCGAAACGCTCTATACACTTGCTCAAGCAACACTAATCGCATTAATTGGTGTGGTAACGTCATCTTTGAAAAAGAAAGTGATTCGTTTGAACGCTTCATTACTTCTGAACTTAGTCCGAGTGATCCACCAATTACAAATGCGACTTTACTCTTTCCATATGTAGCAAGGCGATCTAGACTGACCGCAAATTCTTCTGATGACTTTTGCTTTCCTTCTATAGCTAATGCAATCACATGCGTGTCATCAGAAATCTTATCCAGTATACGTATACCTTCTTTTTCCTTTACAATTAACATTTCTGCTTCACTTAAATTTTCTGGTGCCTTTTCATCTGGCAATTCAATTACTTCTACTTTTGCGTATGCTGATAATCGTTTTAAGTATTCTGCTATACCTTGTTTCAAATATTTTTCTTTTAATTTCCCAATTGAAATAATCGAGATATTCACACGTATCCTCCACCTTACAAACATGTTATCCACAAAACTTATCCACATATCCACAAACACTACCCACATATTGTGTAAGAATCTGTGTTCGATACAACATATGTCGCCTCATTTTGACAAAATTCACATGTTTTTTTCTCTTTTTCTGAGTTATCCACACTGTTGATAACCGGTGCAACTTCACACTCATCCACAATAATATCTAACGCTAATTCAACATGTTCTAAACAACAAGGTAAATTCATTTTCTTCACCTCACTTTTCTACAATAGAAAACAGGAGGTAGGCCCTCCTGTTTTTAATACTTTTGAATGCCTAATTTCACTGTTGTTGTTACTCTTTTTGTACCACGATAAAACGTAAGAGTCATTTTATCATTAATTTCCTTATCATATAAGGCCGTGCGGAATCCAATAATATCGCGAATCGGTTTTCCATCTACTGCCACAATAACATCATGTTCTCTTAAACCAGCATCCGCGCCTGGCGAAGGACTTTTCACATCCAAAATACAAACTCCTTCTGTTACAGTACCTGGTAAATGTAATGTTTTTGACCAATAATAGTTTGGAATTTCATTTAATGACCTAAGTTCAATCCCAACATACGGTCTTCTTACTTTTCCATACTTCTCAAGTTCATTCATAATCGGAACAGCCCTAGTCACTGGAATAGCCAGTCCGATTCCTTCTACTTCTTTTGCAGCAATTTTCATTGAATTAATACCAATTAATTGTCCTGCTGCATTTACAAGCGCACCGCCACTATTCCCTGGGTTAATCGCCGCATCTGTTTGTAACACTTCTACTTGCCAATCATAATGTCCATCTTGATCTAAATCTACAGGGACAATACGTTCATTAGCTGAAATAATACCTTGCGTAACAGTTCCAGAGAATTGCAGTCCAAGTGGATTTCCAATCGCAATAACTGGCTCTCCTCTGCGAACAGTATTAGAATCGCCAATTTCAATTATTTTTTTCACATGCTTTGCATCTATTTCTAATACAGCTAAATCTGTGACTACATCGGTTCCTAATACTTTTCCAGGAACCTTCTTACCGTCACTTAGACTTACTTCAATACGATTCGCTCCAGCTACAACATGATTATTCGTTACAATATAAGCTTGACCATCTGTCTTTTTATAAATTACTCCTGATCCTGTACCAGCCTCTGAATCTGCCTCTGAAAAGTTATCTCGTTGAATGTTAATAACACCCACAACAGCTTCAGATGCACGATCAACAGCATCTACAAAGCTAATCTGTTTAATTCCTTGAGCTTCGGCCATATTACTTCCGCTTGCTTCAGCTTGCGGAAGCGTATCAGCAGAATTTGAAAATAAAGGAGCTCCAAACGCAAATAAAGAAGCTCCTACAATTGTTCCCGCTATACTAGAAAGAACTATACCTTTATGCTTCTTTTTTCCTGCACGTTTCATACGATAATTTTCTTCATCAATAAAGGACATATTTGTTCACCCATCTTCCTGAAAACAACTATATTCACCTTTATTGTTTACTAAAATGAAGAATTATACGTATTGAATTTTTGTAGGCATTTTTGGATCTGTATCGTGAATTTCAAAGGATTCACCCACTCCAAATCCTTTTTCCTCTAGTACTTGTGATACTGACATACGAGCTAGTTCTTTCATGTTATTATCTAAGCTTAAATGGGCTAAATAAATATGCTTTGTCTCATCTGTAATTACATCTGCCATCGCTAATGCAGCATCCTCATTACAAACATGCCCAACGTCGCTTAAAATGCGTCGTTTAATGCTCCATGGGTAACGTCCCATACGAAGCATTTCCACATCATGATTACTTTCAAATACGAAAGCATTAGCTCCCTTAATAACGCCCTTCATACGGTCACTTACGTATCCCGTATCTGTAATAAGCGCTAATTTCCTATTATTATTATGGAAAGCATAAAACATCGGTTCAGCCGCATCATGAGAAACTCCAAATGATTCGACTTCAATATCACCAAATGTTTTCAAATCCCCAACTGAGAAAATGAATTTTTGCTCAGTTGGGATATTTCCTATTAAATGTTCCATTGCATTCCATGTTTTCTCATTCGCATAAACGGGTAAATCATATTTTCGCGCCAATACACCTAACCCTTTAATATGATCACTATGCTCATGTGTTACAAGAATACCTGATACATCATTTATATTCAGTTCTGCTTGTTTAAATAAAGCCTCTGTCGCTTTACCACTTAAACCTGCATCGACTAGTAATTTTTTTTCATCGGTTCCTACGTATAGCATATTTCCTGTACTTCCACTTGCAAGTACGCTAAAATGCAACCCCATTATTTCTCACTCCAGTATGTTCATCAACCACTTGATTTTCCTTTTCCCCTAATTCCATAACTTGTCCTTCAATTGCATTCACAAAGAAGTCCTGCTTTTGCTCCGTTTTTAAATTCCACGTTGGAGCAAGTACTTGGTTATTAGAAGTAGATGCGGTAAGAGTGGCATAACCAATTTGCGCTTCTTTAACATGTGTATTTCCATGAATTTTATTTTTTAAATACAAATTTTCTAAAGCTGTTTGAGCCGTAATAATTTCTTGCTCTTTCGTTTTTTCACCTTCGCCCATTTCTTTTAAATCAGTTAGCATTGTCTGCGTATATGAAACAAGTTCATTTTTTTCATTTAATTCCACAACAATCATCGCCTGATTATTATAGAAAATAGGCTTATCTTTATATTTTTGGAAGAAATAAATTTTAGAGTCTTTCACCGCTCCAAATTCATACTTTTGTCCATCCAATACATAGTTCTTCAAAAATTCATTATACTTATCTTTTGATAATGATTTCGTATTTAAAAAAGGCTCTTTTAGCTTACTTTCTATCGTGTACATATTTTGTATATGCGCCGTTTGATTTTTCAAAGACTGTATATCATCTTCTTTAAAGGCTTTATTTTCCGCTCTAATAAATGACTCTTTCTTCGGTTCCTTAGGGATATTCCCTATAGTAATTTTATTTGCTTTTAATTCTTGATCTATCTTTGTTTCTGCAATAAGCTCCAATTGATTACTATCTTGCTTTTGAATGAATTGAAAAATGAGAAAG
Organism: Bacillus sp. MYb78; assembly: GCF_002975115.1. Taxonomy (NCBI): domain Bacteria; kingdom Bacillati; phylum Bacillota; class Bacilli; order Caryophanales; family Bacillaceae; genus Bacillus; species Bacillus sp. MYb78. Next base: position 4,352 of record NZ_PCOB01000007.1, on the reverse strand, counting down.
AGGTCCAAAACAAAAAAGGTCACAATAAATATGGTTTTAATTCGATCCCAATCCATTTAGTCCTCCCTCACTCCACTCATAGATTTGCTGTTTACCCGTTTCACCTTCAACAAGCTTTACATACCAAATTGGTTGTAGTCGAACTACTTGCCCATCTAGTGATAACTTGTATCCAATACCAATATCCTTAATTACTTGTTTCTTTATCTCTGGATTATTTTCTAGGGATGCTATTACAACATGCCCTGACGGAAGAGTAACTTTCTGTTCTATGCCTTTAGTATTTAAAGACAGCAACGGTCTTTCATATTCCATTACTTCTTCTGATCCCCATTTTTGTCTCAATTCAGCTAATCCATCTGTATTGAATACGGAATATCCATCTTCATGTAAGCGAAATACTGTCTCTCCTTTATTCATATAGTCCAAACGATATGAATCCAAACTTCCACTGTGACCACTTACAAATTCAAAGCTTTTTTGTAACAGCATTAAATTATCTATCGTTTTCTCAGTTAAGACAGAAGAGTTTTTATACTTTAGCATGTGACGATCGTTTTCAATTTCCATGGATCTAATACCATCTGTAAATGTTTCTTTCGATATCTCAGTAATCGGACTTAAATAACGAGGATCACTAAACAGAGCATTCTTAAACGTATCAACTGCTAAATTAGATGAAATATATGTTATATTGTTTAACTCTGTCGTGCCATCTGGTAAAAATAACTTTTTCATATCATTGATTTGATAATCAAAATAGGGCTTTGCTGATACTATAAATTGATTTTGAGCATTTACAATATCTTTTAAATACACACCACTTAATTTTGCCTCATATATTTTAAAGTTATCACCATCAGAAACAAAGTTAATTTTAATTTCTTGATCCTTACTCCTAGAAGGATCAAGGAGAATACGATTAAAATGTTTAGGCTTATCTGTACTTTTCTCTTTCATGTTAAACATAGATTTAACTGCATCAAATGGGATATCAGTAGGGAAAACAAGTTCAATTTTCCCTTCACCATGCACATAGGATAGGAAATCACCCTTAGTGATTGATATCTCTCTAAACTCATGTAGTTCCCCTACTTCCAAAGGCTTATAGATTGATTCTATATCTGCCTCTCTTCTGCTCCCATAATGATTTTTATCTTTATGCACGATGATAGAAGTAGGACGGACAACATCGGAAATTTTAGTTTGATTCGTTCCTTCATTGCCCTGTACAAATTTTGCGTTTTGCATGGATGTAGAATCTGGCACATACGTCCATAGGTTAAAAGTAAGAAACAGGCTAATTACAACTAGGTTAATTAAAACTATTGTTTTAAAGTTTTCCATACTCATTCCCAATCGTCCTCTTCATCTGCTGCCATTGGTAACGTGAAATAAATAGTTGTCCCTTTTCCTTCTTCACTCTTCGCCCAAATAGAGCCACCATGTGCCTCGATCATTTCTTTTGCAATTGCTAATCCAAGTCCCGTACCACCCATTTGTCTTGAACGAGCTTTATCTACGCGATAAAAACGTTCAAAGATTTTATCAACGTTTTCTTTTGGAATACCCATTCCTTGGTCACTTACGCTAATTTCTAATAAATCACCGCGATCACGTAAGCGATATGTTACTGTTCCACCTTCTGGTGAATACTTTAATGCGTTAGAAATAATGTTATACAGCACTTGAGTAATTTTGTCAGTATCCATATCAATAAACCTAGACTTCTTAGAGAAAGATCGTTTGAAACTTACATTTTGTTCTTTAGACATTTCAAAGCGATCAATAATATTATTAAAGAAATCAGTAAAGTCGACCCATTCTTTCATTAAACGGTGCTCTGTACTATCAAGTTTAGATAGCTGTAACAACGCATTTACAAGTCTAATCATTCTTTCTGTTTCTTCTTGTGTAACCGTTAAAAATTGTGGTGCAATATTCGGATCCTGCCATGCTCCATCTGTAAGTGCCTCTAAATAACTGCGCATTGTCGTTAATGGCGTCCTTAATTCATGAGAGACATTCGCCACAAACTCACGGCGTTCCCTTTCTATACGCTCCTGCTCTGTTACATCATATAATACGGCAATTAAACCATTTGCCTTCCCTGTTTCTTTTTGAATAACAGAGAAACTAGCACGTAAAATATATGGTTCATTTCTCGTACTAAAATCTAATAAAACAGAATCTGGCTCTTCATATAAATGATCGAGCGTAAATTCTTCCTGTATCCCTAATACCTCTAAAACAGATTGATCGAGCGCTGTTTCACGAGAAACATTTAACATTTTTTCCGCAGGGTCATTTAGTAAAATAATATCCCCTTTTCGGTCAGTAGCAATTACTCCATCTGTCATATGAGATAAAACAGATGATAGTTTACGCCTTTCACTTTCTGTAGAAGAACGAGCTTGTTGTAATTTTTTTGATAAATTATTGAAGGATAATGCCAGTTGTCCAATTTCATCATGGCTATGCACCTTTACTTTTCTCGAATAATTTCCTTTTGCCATTTCGATTGCTTGTCTCCGCATATCTGAAATTGGTCTTGTAATTGTTTGAGCCAATAAAATCCCAAGTACGGCCGTTACTAATAAGGCAATTACTGTTCCCGTAGCAAAAATTTGATTTATATCCTTCATTTGTTTATATACATCTTCCATAGATGCAACGATGTATATAACACCAAGCGCATCCTTGCCATTATCATCTAGAATCGGAGTAAGCATAACTTGAACACGATGGCCTGTACTACCATCCTTCTCAATTTTCACTTCTGGCTTTTTTTGCACCAACACTCGCTGAACAGCTATATCAGTTGATGTTCTATTCACCTTATTCTGCTTTGATTCATCTGAAATAGCCAGTAACTTTCTATGCGAATCAAATACACTTACCTCTTGTATAACTTTTTTTTGATCAGAGGCAAACTTTCGAATAGAAGTTTTAATCGTTTCATCTGTTGACTCTGTTTCTGCTTTTGTATAACTTTTTTTAAATTCTTGTTTCAAGTTATATGATAATAAGTTTGTTTGCTGCGTTAAAGAATCCCTAAAACCTTGTACTAGGCTCTTCTCTAATTCCCTTACAAAATATACCCCAATAACTTGCATCGCTATTAATATTAATAGCATATATATAAGCACAAATTTTAAATGAATAGATTGAAAAAAACCAACTTTCTTCATATACTATTCCTGCTCTGGGTCACGCAAGTAATACCCTACTCCACGTCTAGTTACAATTAAAGTAGGATGGCTTGGATTATCTTCAATTTTTTCACGCAAACGACGTACTGTTACGTCTACTGTGCGCACATCTCCAAAATAGTCATAACCCCAAACTGTTTGTAATAAATGTTCGCGTGTCATAACTTGTCCTAAGTGTTTCGCTAAATAATGTAGCAACTCAAATTCACGATGTGTAAGCTCGATATTTTCCTCGCGCTTCGTTACACTATATGCATTTGGATTAATAACAATTGGTCCAATAACCATTTCTGTATTTTCTTCTTTTTCTGCAGCACCACCTTGTTGGTGACGGCGTAAATTCGCCTTCACACGAGCAAGTAATTCTCTCGTGCTAAATGGCTTCGTTACATAATCATCTGCCCCAAGCTCAAGCCCTAATACTTTATCAATCTCAGAGTCCTTTGCTGTAAGCATAATAATCGGCATTTCTGAACTTTTACGTATTTCACGACAAACCTCTAAGCCATCTTTACCTGGTAGCATAATATCTAATAAAACCATATCTGGTTGTTCTTCATTAGCTTTTTCAATTGCTTCATCACCATCATGCGCCATTACTATTTCAAAACCTTCTTTTTCTAGGTTAAACTTCAAAATATCTGCAATCGGCTTTTCATCATCAACTACTAAAATTTTCTTTCCCATCATCGTCTATTTCCTCCTTATAAAAATATGGTCAATAATCCCTAAACATATTGATGTTTACATAGTATGTCCTATATGACCGCATCCTTTGTTTAAGTATTTTCTCCTCTATTCTCATAGACTCATGTATGATCCACTTTTACACGGAATCCTATACGATCTATAGAAAAACCTCTAGCTTCAACTGCTAGAGGCTCCTCGTTCTATTTTAAAATAACTACTCAGTTTTGTAAAATTACATAAATAAAAAGGATATTAAGTGGGCCCACTTAATATCCTGAGAGTGGCTCGGGACGGAATCGAACCGCCGACACGAGGATTTTCAGTCCTCTGCTCTACCGACTGAGCTACCGAGCCAAAACTATATATAAAACCACTAATGGTGGTATAAACAAAAGTGGCGGTCCCGACCGGGGTCGAACCGGCGATCTCCTGCGTGACAGGCAGGCATGT